>JAHZFC010000063.1:6845-11903 GCA_019421525.1 Clostridiales bacterium | reverse complement strand
CGAATATATCCTTCACCGGCACCTGGATATTTACTGCGGCGGATACCCCCGACTACACCGTCACCATCCAGCCCGCGGACATCACCGTCTACACCGGCGGCGATACCTACGGCGGGGTGACGGACGCCAGTGGTAACCTGATCTCTGAGCTGGAAGATGAGGATATCGAGGCCAGCGGCCTGCCCGAGCCGGGGTATCATATAGAACTGTCAGCAGACATCGTTACATGGTTGGAAGAAAACGGTGTTTTAGTCAGCGGTGACGAGCAGACCGCAGCTGCAGATCTTGAGGATATCCTGCACTTTGAGTACAGAGATGAAGAAGGAAATGTTATCCGCAGGTGGGGACTGAAATTCGTTGGGATTTACGACGTCAGCGAGACTACCGGAGAACCAACCCGCTATGTGTACAGTCTTGTCACGGAGATCGGCGAATATGATGTTCGCTTGCAATATTTCGATGGTGAGGAGTATCGCTTTAATGACGACATCGAGATGGATGCCAATACTGTTTTTGCAAAGTACGAGATGTCTATTTACGGCGGTGGTCTCGACCAATCTAAAATCGTAGCGGTACTTTCAGCCGGAGATGATACTAAGGATTGCGTGACAGATACTGACCCCGGCACCCTGACCATCCGCAGTACCACAAATGCGGAAGATGTGAATGGGATCGAGGATAGCGCAAACGGCGTGGACCAGGACACCATCACCGCCGTTGAAAACGGCGACGTGACCTACTATGTGAACGACAGTGAGGTCACAGTGGACGAGGGCCGGGTGGGCCTGCTGGTGGACGAGGTGTCCAACGACGCCGGGTACAACTACGCCATGGCCCAGGACGCTGTCGGCCACGCCATCACCAGCGATGAAACAGACTGGACCTACCGCAGCGACCTGTCCTATGAGATGGCTTACATGGACCTGGTGGACACCCAGAACGGCAACGCGATGGTCACCATGGGCGGAAATGACAGTCTCACCATCTACTGGCCCATGCCGGATGACGCGGACCCCTACGGCGACTTCCATGTGGTCCATTATACCGGTATGGACCGCGAGAGCATCGTGGGTGAGGATGACTTGGGCAGCACCGCAAAGGAGATCCTGACGGGTAAAGCCGTCCGCATCGACGGCCAATGGTACGTTGCCTTCGCCACCGACAGCTTCTCTCCCTTCGTTCTGGTGTACGAGACGGAGAGCGGCTATGTGCCCCCGATCGACCCGCCCGACCCCGGCACGGACGATGACGAGGACGACAGCCCGGACGACCTGAACACCGAGGACCACTACGCCTACCTCATCGGCTTCACAGATGGAACGATTCGGCCCGAGGCCGAGATCACCCGTGCCGAGGTGGCCACGATCTTCTTCCGGCTGCTCACCGACGAGGCCCGGGAGCAGTATTGGAGCCAGACCAACCCCTATCCCGATGTGGACAGCGATGACTGGTACAACAACGCCATCTCCACCCTGACCAACATGGGGATCCTCACCGGCAAGGAGGACGGCGCGTTCCATCCCCTGGACAGCATCACCAAGGCGGAGTTTGCCACCATCGCCGTGCGGTTCTTCGACTACACGGCGGAGTACCGGTCCGGCACGTTCCTGGATGTGGAGTCCGGCACATGGTATGCAGACTATGTCCAGGCCGCGTCGGATATGGGCCTGATCGAGGGCAACGGGCTGGGCTACTTCGAGCCCATGCGGAGCATCACCCGTGCGGAGGCGGCCACCATCGTGAACCGCACCCTGGGCCGGGCGCCCCATGAGGACCACCTGCTGCCCTGGGCAGAGATGAACGTGTGGCCGGACAACAGCAACACCCAGGCCTGGTACTACGCGGCCATGCAGGAGGCCACCAACTCCCACGACTACACCTGGACCACCGAGGACGGAGAGGACGTGGAGGAGTGGACCGAAAAGCTGGAAGAGCGGGACTGGGCCGCCCTGGAGCAGGAGTGGTCCGATGCCGATTCCGCCCCCGGCGGCGAGGTCATGGACTGACGTTTCCCAAATGTCAGCCGCCCCTCAGCATCAGAAAATAGCAGCAGCCCCCGCCGCAGAGATCTGCGGCGGGGGCCGTTTTGTGCTGTCAGGATATATCGGGGGCCGTTTTGCCGCAGCTGGCTGTATGAAAGAACTGCTCTACCAGTTCCTTGCCGCCCTGGCGCAGGATGCCGCCGTTTTCCAGCCAGAGGGCCCGGTCGCACAATGCGGCGGCGCACCGGAAGTCGTGGGTGATGGTGACCATGGTGCTGCCCTGCTCCCGGTGGACGGCGTTGAGCACCTCCACCAGCTGGCGTGGGCTCGTCCAACAGCAGCAGCCTGGGCTTCTGGGCCAGGATGGCGGCGATGGTCACCCGGCGCTTCTGTCCCTCGGACAGGGAGTGGGGGTGCCGTTCCAGCAGGGAAGTCAGACTGAACCGCTCCGCCAGGTCCAGGGCGTAGTCCCGGTCGGCGGCGGCAAAGGTGAGCTCGTCGGCCACCGAGGACATGAACAGCTGGTAGTTGGGATCCTGGTACACCACCCCCACCGTCCGGAACCAACGCCTGTCCGCCTTTTTGCCCAGGGCGGGATCCAGGAATTGCTCCACCGTGCCCCCGTCTGACCTGAGAAGCCGGGCCAGCAGGGACAGCAGGGTGGACTTGCCGCAGCCGTTCTCCCCAAGCAGGAGCAGCCGCTCCCCGGCCATCAGGTCGAAGGACAGCCCATCCAGCACCGTACGCCCCCCGAAGCCCTTGGTGAGCCGGGACACCCGCAGGGCAGGGGAGGTGGCGGTCAGGCAGTCTGCCGGGGTATCCCGGATGACGCTTACCTGGCTGCCCAGGTAGGCATCCTTGTCGGAAACCTGCCGGGTGCTGCCATCCCGCAGTTCCCACACCACGTCTACATAGGGGAGCACCACGTCCAGCCGGTGCTCCACCAGCAGCACCGCCTTGCCCTGTCCCGCCAGGGTGCGCAGCAGGGTGAGCAGCTCGTGGGCCCCCTGCTGGTCTAAGTTGGCCAGGGGCTCGTCAAAGATGAGGATGTCCGCCCCCATGGCCAGGGTGGAGGCGGTGACCAGCCGCTGCTTCTGCCCTCCGGACAGGGTGCGGGTGGCCCAACCCCGCTCCAGACCCAGCAGGGCGCAGCTTTTCTCGATGCGCCGGTCGATCTCGGCGGGGTCCACCCCGAAGTTCTCACAGCCAAAGGCGATCTCGTCCTCCACGCTCTGGTGGATGATCTGAGACTCGGCGTTTTGCAGCACCGAGCCCACCTTCCGGGAGATCTGGCTCATGGTGCGCCCTGCCATGTCCTCCCCGTCCACCAGGATACGCCCGTCCAGCGTCCCGGCGGTCATCCGGGGGATGACCCCGTTGATGAGGGACAGGAGGGTGGACTTGCCGCAGCCGGACAGGCCGGAGAGCAGGGTGACATGGCCGTAGTCCAGGTGGAACTCCACGTCTCGGAGCACCGGCTCCTCGCAGCCGTCGTAGGTGAAGGAGCGCACCTCCACCTGAACCGCCCGGCTCACGCCAGCACCCCCTGCACCGGGGCAGCCAGCCCAAAGGCGGGGGCGGCAACACCCACCGCCAGAGCGGCCAGAAACAGCCCGGCAAAGCACAGGTCACGCCCGGCCAGCCGGACGGGGCGGTACACGGTGTACCCGCCGGTATCCCCCACAAAGCCCCGGGTCTCCACTGACAGGGCCAGAGTGTCCGAGATGTTCACCAGCCGCACCAGCAGGGGGATGAGAAAGGCCCGGTAGAAGGCAGTGGGTTCCCAGATGGAGGTGACCCCACGGGTGCGCATGGCGGCGCGAACCTGGCGCACCTCCCCGGAGAGCACCGGGACAAAGCTGGTGGTGATGAGCATGCCTAAGGTGACCAGCCGGGGGCAGCCCAGGGCGGTGAGGCACCGGGTGAGGCATACCGGGGGCATGGACAGCCCGGGTAGCACCGCCACTCCCACCCCGGCCAGCCGGTTGGCCATATGCCAGGTAAATACCACGTTGCCCCCGCTGGCCAGGTAGAAGATGGCGCTGAACGCCCCTACATAGAGGATGAGGATGGGCAGGGCCCGCAGGCAGGTGGAGGCGTACCCAAACAGGCACAGCAGGACAAAGACCGCCGCCGCGAACACGGTGCCCCACACGCTCCGGGCCAGGGCCAGCGCCCCGATGAGGGTGAGCAGGGCGGCCAGGATGCTGACGATGGGGTAGAGGGGGCGGCGCACATGGAACCGCTGGGTCATCGCTTCAGCACCCCCGCCTTTTGCAGCTCCCGGGAGATCTTGATGCCCAGGAAGGCCCCCAGGGCGCTCACCGCCACGGCGGCCAGCACACAGGCCACGGCGGCGATCTGGAGCCCCTGGCCGAAGAACTGCAGGAACATGTCCCCGGCAAAGCAGACGTAGTAGATGAGGTTGAAGGGCAGGGTCAGAGGGATGAACAGCCAGGAGGCGAAGAACACCGCCCGGTCGCTCTGATAGCCTTTGAACAGGAGCACCACCAGCGCCTCGATGAGAAGACCGGTGAGGAGGCTGGAGAAGAACATCACCGGTGCCATGAACAGCTCCACGATGCCGGTGAACACGGCGAAGAACAGGATGGAGCCCACCTTGCGCACCTTCATCAGGGCCACGGCGGGGAACAGGGAGAACTGCAGGGCCGTGACCAGCTGGGCCAGGCCGAAGATGTGGATCTGGGACACCACCGCCATCACTGCGGCCGTGCAGGTGGCCACGGCGGACAGGATGGCCAGGAACACCACATCCTTCACGGTCATTTTCTGGAATACCTTTGTTTTCATCGCGTTACCTCTCTCGCTCCATGAACCCTTCCCGGATAGCGTACACCCGGTCGGCGATGGCCATGGTGGACGCCCGGTGGGACACTAAGATGATGCACTTGTTCTGCTTCTGCCGGGCGATGGCCCGGAGGATGATGCCCTCGTTGATGCTGTCCACATTGCTGGTGGGCTCGTCCAGGAGGATGACCGGGCTGTCGTGGAGGAAGGCCCGGGCCAGGCCCAGCCGCTGGCGCTCCCCGGCGGAGAGATCGTCCCCCAGCGCCCC
>JAHZFC010000063.1:0-6835 GCA_019421525.1 Clostridiales bacterium | reverse complement strand
CCACCCGGGTCTGATACCCCTGGGGCAGGGTGCGGATGAAGTCGTGGATGGAGGCCTTGCGGCAGGCTTCCTCCAGTTCCTCCCTTGTGGCGTCTGGTTTGGCCATGCGCAGGTTGTCCTCGATGGTCTCGTCAAAGAGATAGGTGGACTGGCTGACCATGGTGACGTTGTCCAGCAGGCTCTTGGAGTTAATCTGGTCCACGTCGGTGCCGTTGTAGAGGATCTCTCCCCCGTCCTTCTCCCAGAACCGGAGCAGCAGCTTGAGCAGGGTGGACTTGCCGCACCCCGACGGGCCCACCAGCCCCACGATCTCCCCCCTCCGGGCGGCGAGGGACACCCCCCGGAGCACCGGCTCTTTCTCATAGGAGAAGGTGAGGTCCTTCACCTCCAGATGATCGAAGGCAAAGTCTACCCCGTCGGTCACCGGAGTGACGGCTGGCGCCTCCTCCAGCAGGTCCAGCACCCGGTCGCCGCTGGCGAAGGTCTGGGTCAGGTTGCCCGGCAGGGCGGAGATGGCGATCACCGGTCCAAAGGAGCCGAAGATGGTCACCACTCCCACGATCGTCCTCCCCAGTGTGAGCCCCCCGGACAGGTACAGCCACACCCCGGCCAGCAGGGCGATGAGGAGGAACAGAGACACGCACAGCTCGGTGGAGCCGGCGGCCAGGGCGGCGGCGCGACGGGAGGCGGTGGTCTGCTCCTGGAGCTTTTCCGACCGGCGGTCCACCTCGGCGGCCCGGGCAGGGCCGGCGTTGTGGAGCACGAGTTCCTTCACCCCCTTGACACTGTCCAGGAAGTAGCCGTTAAAGGCGGAAAACTCCTTCCGGTAGGCCACCCCGGAGGGCCTCAGCTTGGCGCTGGAGATGAGGGGGAGCAGGATGCCGATGACCAGGAAGCCCGCCAGGGCCGCCAAGGCCAGATACCAGCTGGCGTAAAAGCCCACGAAGAGGAGCACTGCCAGCGAGACCAGCACCGCGATGCAGATGGGGGAGATGGTGTGGGCGTAGAACACCTCAAGCGTCTCAATATCGGCGGTGAGCATGGCGATGATGGCCCCCTTCTGCTTGCTCTCCAGCTTGGCGGGGCACAGCACCCGCAGGGCCCTGAAGATCTTGTCCCGGATCACCGCCAGCAGCTTGAAGGCGATGTAGTGGTTGCTGTACTGCTCCCACAGGCGCAGCACCCCCCGCAGCACGCCGCACAGGATGGCGCAGGCCATGATCTGGCCGTAGCTCAGGACCACGGCCTCTCCCAGCAGCTTGGCGATCCCCAGAGCGCCGAAGATGGTCACCCCCATGGCGCATAAAAAGCCCAGCACCCCGCCGATGACCGCCAGAACGATCACCCAGGCCAGGGGGCCCACCAGGGCGATGAGCCGGGCCATGATGACGATGCCCGGGCGGCGCTGCCTTGATCTAACCATGACCGTCCACCTCCTCCAGTTCCCTCTGGGCCCGGTACATCCGGGCATACTCCCCGCCGCGCTCCATCAGTTCCCCATGGGTGCCAGACTGGGCCACGGCTCCCCCATCCAGCACATAGATGCGCCCGGCGTCCACCACGTTGGCCAGCCGGTGGGAGATGAGGATGACCGTCTTTTCCTCTGCCAGCTTGGCCACGTTGTCCATGATGACCCCTTCGCTGTCCACGTCGATGTTGCTGGTGGCCTCGTCAAAGAGGTAGATGTCCCGGTCGGCAGCCAGGGCGATGGCCAGGGCCAGGCGCTGCTTCTGCCCGCCGGAGAGATTGGCCCCGTCCTCGCTGATGACCTTGTCCAGCCCTCCGGCCTGGCGGATGAAGCCGTCCAGCCGCACTTGGGCCAGGGCGTCCCAGATGGCCTGTTCCCCCACCTGGGGGCAGGCCAGCTGGAAATTGGCCCGGACGGAGTCGTTGAAGATGTAAGTGTTATAGCTCACCACTGCCAGGCGGCGGTAGTAGCCCTCCCGGCTCAGGGACTCCACCGGGGCGCCACCCAGCAGCACCCGGCCGGACCCGGCCCGCACAGCGCCGGACAGCAGGGACACCACCGTGGATTTGCCCGCGCCGCTTTCTCCCACGATGGCGGTGAGGGTATGGGGCGGGAAGATCATGGACACATCGGTGAGCACCTGGCGCTGGCCATCGTAGGAAAAGGTGACGTGGTCCAGGGCCAGTTCGCCGCCCTCCGGCTCCCGGTCCCCCCACGCCGGCTCCTCCTGGTCCAGCAGCCGGATGATCTTCTGCCCGGCGGAGGCGCCGTTCATGGCCACATGGAAGGCACTGCCCAGAGCCCGCAGGGGGAGGAAGAACTCCACCGCCACTAAGATGAGGAACAAGCACACGGCGGGGTCTGTCCCATGGAGGGCGGCCCGGATGGCCAGGCAAACCCCCAGCCCGGCGCCTCCGTAGGCGATCAGGTCCATGATGGTGGTGCTGGCCAGCTGCATTACCAGTACCTTCATGGTGACATGGCGGAAGTCCTCCGCCTGCTCGTTCATCCGCTGGTTCCGGGCCTCGTCCGCCTGGAAGATCTTCAGTTCCTTTAGCCCCTGGACGCTGTCCAGGAAGCCGTCCCCCATGGAGGTGTACTTGCTCCAATATTTGGCGAAGATCTTCTTGGCGTATTTGGACACCGCCACGATGGACACCGGGATCAGGGGCACGCAGCACAGCAGCACCAGGGCGGTGGGCCAGTCCAGCCGGACACAGATCAGGAACAGTAACACCGGGGCCAGTATGGAGTAGAAGAACTGGGGCAGGTAGGTGGAGTAGTAGAGATCCAGCTGCTCGATACCCTCCATGGTCACCTGGGTGAGCCCCGCCATGGACATCTCCCCGGTGGAACGCACCCCCAACCGGAGGATCTTGTCATAGGCCCGGCGGCGCAGGTCGGCCTTGACCGCGCTGCCCAGCTTGGCCTTTAGGGCGCTCACCTTCACGGTGAGGAAAAAGCGGACCAGAATGCCCGCCGCCATGACGGTCAGCGGCTGCCACAGCCGGGACACGTCCCCGGCGATGACCTGGTGGAAGATCCAGCAGATGCCGGCGGTGATGGCCAGGTTGACCAGCAGCCCGGCCAGGCTGAGCAGGACCGTGCAGACGATGTTCGTCCGCTGTCCCTGGATCAGGGCCAGCAGCTTTTTATCCAGCATGGGCCCGCCTGCCTTTCTCCCGGCGCATCTCCACCACATGGCGGATGGTGACCGCCGGGTGGCGCAGCAGCATCCGGGGCCCGGCATACCGCATCACCTGCCGGATCTTTTCCTTCATCTCCGGCTTGTAGCAGTGGATGGTGCAGTTGCTGCAAAAGGGCTTGTTGTCCCCGTGGGGGCACCTGGACAGGCGCAGCCTGGCGTAGTCCAGCAGCGCCTGACAGTCAGGGCACAGCTCCCTGCCGCCCCCGTGGTTGCCCCGGCAGTAGACCTGGATCATACAGGCCACCGTCCGGGCCTCCTTCTCCCGTTCCATGGAAATATCCTCCTTGTTGCTCACAGCTAATTAGCTCAGACTAACTGTATGCGGAAAGAAAAACGCGCCAGCGGGCGCGCGGTTAGCCATTGCTTATTATAGGGGAGGACGGGACGATCGTCAAGCCCCGGAGAAAAAGAAAACCGGCAGGGCAGGGGCGATGACGGCCAGCACCGGGTAAAACTCCCGCGATATCCATTTCAATTACCATAGCTCATCCAGCTAAAGACCGGAGAGACACCGCTTGCGCGATGTCTCTCCGCTTGATACTTCATATTTCCCTACATAGGTGCCTGCTTGTCCTGTCCGCATAATTTTGGACCGTCCACTTGACCGATCGCCTTTTTCGCAGTCTAGTGGTCCAACGGAGCCTGAACCGAGCTATTTCTGCATAAAACACCGTTTCATCGCACCGGTGTCTTCTCCCGGAGCAGGTCGGGGCGAAACTTGAAGTACACAAAGAAAGACAGCGCCACCGTGAGGATGTCGGCGGCCGACTGGGACCAGACGAGACCGTACATCCCAACCAGCGCGTTGAGCAGGAAGAGCATGGGGATATTGAACACCAGCCATCGGGCAGCCCCCAGAAGCAGTGAGATCTGTCCTTTCCCAAAGGCCTGGAACAGATAGACCGTGAAAAAACTCAGGAACATCAGCGGTGTTGCAAGCACCCGCACCCGCAGGAACTGTGCCGCCAGGGTCACGGTCTGGACATCATCCAGGAAGAGCTGGGTCAGGGGAACGGCGAAGATCTCATAGAGCACGATGCTCACCGCCGCCACGATCAGGCCCAGTCCCCTGGAAAGGCGGATGGTGCCGGACAGGCGCTGCCGGTCTCCCGAGGCGTAATTATACGCCGCCAGCGGCATCATCCCCTGGCAGATCCCAATGCCCACATTCAGGGGGAACCGCTCCACCTTCAGAACGATCCCGACCGCCGCCAGAGCCAGATCGTCGTAGGATACCATCAGCTTGTCCAGGATCACATAGTCCAGGTCGAACAGGAAAGCCGTGAGGGCCGAGGGGATGCCCACGGCAAAGACCGCGGCAACACTGTCCCTCTGGGGTATCCCCACCCGGGGATCGAAGGTGATCACCGAGCTTCTCCCCATACGCGCCAGCACCACGACGAAGAACAGGAACGCCGTGCAGTTGGACAGGCAGGTGGCGACGCCCGCGCCCAGGACCTCCATCCCCTCCGGCAGCAGCACGAACATGAACAGCGGGTCCAGCGCGATATTCAGCAGGCCGCCCAGGATAATGCCGAAGCTGGCCTCTTTGGAGCGCCCTATGCTCCGCAGCAGGTTGGAGAGCACATTGGAGAGCACCGTGGGGACGCCGCCGGCCACGATGACGCACAGGGCATACTGCCTGGCGTAGGCAAAGGTGTTCTCCCCCGCACCAAGGAGCTCCAGGACCGGCTCCATGAAGAGGAACAGGGCCAGCGCGAACAGCGCCGAAATGGCCATCCCCAGGTACAGCGAGAACATCCCGACCCGCCGGGCCTCGTCCTCCCGGCCCCGACCCAGGAGCCGGGAGATCAGGGATCCGCCTCCCACTCCGGCCAGGCCCGCCAGGCAGGTGGTGATGTTGAAGAGGGGCAGGATCAGGGAAGTGCCCCGCCACCATATAGGGATCATTGGTCTGCCCGACATAAAATGTGTCGGCCATGTTGTAGATCAGCACGATCAGTTGGCTGGCCACTGCCGGGAGGATCATGATCCGAAGGGCGGTGGGGATGGGAAGGCTGCGGAAGATCTCCTCCCGCGCCGGGACATTTTTTGTGTCCATAGTCTGTATCGGAACTTCCTTTCTCTTTGGCTCCGCTCTATTATGCCACTGCCCGGTCGGAAAGGCAAGCAGAGTGCTCCTCCACGGTGTCCAGAGATAGTTTGATGAAGCGATCCATGTGTTAATTTACTGTGAAACCTCTCCTGCTGATAGCGGTAAAAAGGCATGTTCCCCCCTATCCCCCACTCGAATGACTGGGATACAGGAGTTAGACGGACAAAGCTGCTTCGTCAGCCGGTGTATTCCAGCCTAATGCTTTCAACTTTTTGAGATAGGTATTGCTTTTCCGTTCCCTGTTGAGTTGGCTGTAATACTCCGACCCAAGATTCCGAAATGGGACATTGTCTTTTAGCACATGATAAATTGCAATCAATATAGAGTGTGCAATCGCTACATAAGCTCGTTTCTTTCCTCGATGTGCACTGATCCGCTGGAACTGTGCGTAAAAGTATGAGTTCTTGTTCTTACCTGCGGAATAGGCACAAACGACCAGAGTAGATCTCAACAAGGAATTTCCTTTCCTTGTTTTCCCAGACTTTCACTTTCCTGCGCTTTGATTGTTGGCTGGACACAGACATGCCCACGACAAAATATGGCCGCCTGTCGGGAAGCGTGACATATCCGTTCCAATCACAGAAATGACCACTTCCGCACTGGTATTGCCGATTCCGGGGATTTCCTGAATGCTGGCGGCGGCGATTTTTCCTCATCTTTCATGTCCCGGTCGAGCTCATCGTCAAGTTCCTTAAGGCAACACCACACAAAGGACTTTGGATCGTTCTGCCTGGTATTTGCCATCACGGGAGTGAAGTCCAGGCCAATAAAGGAAGCTTCAAACACTCCCAGCTCATACAACTGCCGGACCAGGCCCGCCATAACTGGCTTCAGTTCATCGTTATCCAACTGCCGAAGGAATCGGTCATAGGTCCAGTAGGACGGCAGAGGCTCCATGATGTTAAAGCAACAGTAATGGGCGATGAGCCGGTTATTGTTCAGATAATCGGCCAGGTCGGTGATTTGTGAGGATCCTTTGCACTTCATGACGATAAATGTACAGACCATGGCTTCTTTCGGGAAGCCTCACCGCCCGGTCGCCGCCACGGGCAGCGTAAAATCCAGACTGCTGAAGAGTTTGTCGTAGAACGCAGCGGAGCTATGGGATGCGAATAGCGTTACATCCTGAATGATTTCCTGTCGGTAGATTGCGGCCAGCCCCTTTCCGGTTGAGTTTTCTCACAAGTCAATTTTACCAAAAAGGGGTTCCACTTTCTACGATATTGGAGTGATTCCCGGTTTCAGTCATGGCCGGAATCCCTTGCTATTACTGCCCTTTTCGAGTTTTGCTCATGGCTGATGAGGTAAAATGGATATGAGTCCAATGGTATGAAGTCAAGTAGGTGATGCAAGAAGAAATAAAGAAAAATTGAGCAAAAGCACCACGGAGATGGCAAAAAGGTAACAACAACTAAAGCCCTGTCCCTGAAGCTTTTGAAACAGGGCTTGGGGGTCAGAGCGGCAAGCGGTACGCTTAGCCCTCCGGCAGGATATACAGGCGGTTGTCCTTCAGCAGTCGAAAGACCAACCGGACCAGTTTTCT
>JAHZFC010000062.1 GCA_019421525.1 Clostridiales bacterium | reverse complement strand
GCTCGGTCTTGCCCACGCCGGTGGGGCCCAGGAACAGGAAGGAGCCGATGGGCTTATCCGGGTCGGCGATGCCCGCCCGGCTCCTCAAAATGGCCTCGCTCACCAGGCGGACGGCCTCGTCCTGGCCCACCACACGCTTGTGGAGGATGTCCTCCAGGTGCAGCAGCTTCTCCCGCTCGCCCTCCATCAGCTTGGCCACGGGGATGCCCGTCCACCGCTCCACGATGCGGGCGATCTCCTCCTCGGTGACCTTGTCCCGGAGCAGGTTGTCCTCCTTGGACTGGGCGGCGTAGCCCTCCTGCTCCTCCAGCTGCTTTTTCAGATCGGGGATGGTGCCGTACTGCAGCTGGGCGGCCTTCTCCAGGTCATACTCCCGCTGGGCCTTCTCCAGCTGGGCGTTGGCGGCCTCCAGGTCCTCCCGGAGCTTCTGCACCTTGCCGATGGCGTTCTTCTCGTTCTCCCACTTGGCCTTGCCCGCGTTGAACTGGTCCCGCATCTCGGCCAGCTCCTTCTGGATGTCCGCCAGCCGGGCCTTGGACAGCTCGTCGTCCTCCTTCTTCAGCGCGGCCTCCTCGATCTCGTGCTGGATGATCTTCCGGGAGATCACGTCCAGCTCGGTGGGCATGGAGTCCATCTCCGTGCGGATCAGGGCGCAGGCCTCGTCGATCAGGTCGATGGCCTTGTCGGGGAGGAACCGGTCGGTGATATAGCGGTTGGAGAGGGTGGCGGCGGCCACGATGGCCCCGTCGGTGATCTTGACGCCGTGGAACACCTCATAGCGCTCCTTCAGGCCGCGGAGGATGGCGATGGCGTCCTCCACGCTGGGCTCATTGACCATGACGGGCTGGAACCGCCGCTCCAGGGCGGCGTCCTTCTCGATATACTGGCGGTACTCGTTGAGGGTGGTGGCGCCGATGCAGTGCAGCTCGCCCCGGGCCAGCATGGGCTTTAAGAGGTTGCCCGCGTCCATGGCGCCCTCGGTCTTGCCGGCGCCCACGATGGTGTGCAGCTCGTCGATGAACAGGATGATCTGCCCCTCGGACTTCTTCACCTCATTGAGCACGGCCTTCAGCCGCTCCTCGAACTCGCCCCGGTACTTGGCCCCGGCGATCAGGGCGCCCATGTCCAGGGCAAAGATGGTCTTATCCTTCAAGCCCGCCGGCACGTCCCCCTTGACGATCCGCTGGGCCAGCCCCTCGGCGATGGCGGTCTTGCCCACGCCGGGCTCACCGATCAGCACCGGGTTGTTCTTGCTCTTTCGGGACAGGATGCGGATGACGTTGCGGATCTCGTCGTCCCGGCCGATCACCGGGTCCAGCTTGTTCTGCCGGGCCTGCTCCACCAGGTCGGTGCCGTACTTTTTCAGCGCCTCATAGGTCTCCTCCGGGTTGTCGGTGGTCACCCGCTGGTTGCCCCGCAGGGCGGCCAGGGACTGCATCACCCGGTCCTTGTCCACATTGGACGGCTTGGACAGGGCCTTCCGGTGGCTCTCGGCGGTGTGCATCAGGGCCAGCAGGATGTGCTCCCCCGACACATCCTCGTCCTTCATCCCCCCGGCGATGGACACGGCGGCGTTCAGCGCCTTGTCCACCCCGCCGGAGATATACACCTTATCCGCCTCCCGGCCGGCGCCGGACACCTTGGGCAGCTTCTCCACCTCGTGGCGGACGGCGGCCTGGAAGGACTCGATGGTCAGCCCCATGTTGGTCAGCAGCTGGGGGATGAAGCCTCCCTCCTGCCGTACCAGGGCGTCCAGCAGATGGGGCTGCTCGATCTGCTGGTTGCCGTATTCCACGGCCAAAGACTGGGCGGCCTGGATGGCCTCCAGCGACTTCTGGGTAAACTGGTTCATGTTCATGGTATCTCCACGCTCCTCTCAGGCCGGACATGGCCGGCCTTGAACTGTTGTTTGAGTTTAGTATACCTCTTTCCTGGGTTTTTTCATGAACTCATTGTAAACAATTAGCACTCTCTTGTCAAGAGTGCTAATCTCTTTTCCATTGCTTGGATGGCGGCGATGCTCATCTTCCATAAAGTGGTACAAAGCCTTTATAAGAGACGGTGACCCACTGTCCCGTATCACAAGTTAAAAATATTTCACACGTCCTATTGACATCGGCAGTAAGGAGTGATATATTTATAACACAACGAAGTTATAAATATATCACTTGGAGGCCCTTATGAAAAAGATCAGTCTAAGAACACTTATGTTTGTGCAAGCCTTTGTTGCCTTTTGCATCCCCGTATACTACCATCTGATGGTGGTTTTCCGGTTAAATTCCTCTGCGCCGGTTTGGATCGCGATCATACTTTTGGCTGTAGTCAGTTGGCTGAAACGAAACTCTGATGTCATGGATGAGTACGCCAAAAAAACGGTACAGATCGCAGATGCCATCTGCTTTAAGACCGCTCTTGTCCTGATGGGGGCCCTTATCTTTCCCTTTTTGCTGCTGGACGGCACCCCTGTCTACCTGACCGGTTATCTTTTGACTGGCAGCATTTTTATTTTAGTGCTGATCCGAGCTGTTGTCTTTTACTGGATCGATAAGCATGGGATGGGATAACGATGTTGAAAACAAAGATCAGGGAACACAGAGAAAAAGAGAATATGAAGCAAAGCGAGTTAGCCGCTTTGATCGGTGTCCGTCGGGAAACGATCGTCCACTTGGAAAATGGGCGATATAATCCATCTCTGAAAATGGCTATGGACATTGCAAAGGTCTTTCATACCACGGTGGAAGAGTTATTTGAGTTTACGGACTGAGGGAAGGCTGGCGTATGCCCCAGCTATCGCCAGCGTCCGGCACCCTGATCTCAGGGGTGCCGGACGCTTTTCCCGTCATTTTGCATGATGACAACACCGCCGGACCGTAGTATGATGGGGAGGATATTTTTGCAAGCAAAGGAGCCTTCTGATGAAGATCGTCGTTCTTGGCAACCAGAAACGGTATGAGACCTACATGCCCCCCTTTGTCCGGGACCTGCCGGTGGAGCTGGCCTGGTCCTCCCCCGCTGCCCCGGTATCCCAGATCCTGGAACAGGCCCCTGACGCCCAGGTCATCCTGGCAGACGCCATCGCCCCGGTGGGGGCGGAGCTCATCGCCGGCCTGCCCCAGCTGCGGCTCATCCACTCCGACGGGGTGGGCTACAACGCCATCGACCTGGCCGCCGCCCGGGCGCGGGGGGTCTGGGTGTGCAACTGCAAGGGGTGCAACGCCGACGCGGTGGCCGAGGTGGCGGTGATGCTCATGCTCATGGTCACCCGCCGGGCGGCGATGGGCTGCCGGGCGGTGGCCGAGGGCCGCCAGATGGACTACAAGGAGGCCGTCATGGCCGCGGCGGTACCTGAATTCGCCGACCACTCCGTGGGCCTGGTGGGCCTGGGGGACATCGCCCGGGCCACCGCCCGGCGGCTGGCCCCCTTCGGCAACCGGCTGTACTACTACGCCCCCCACCGGCGCACCCCAGAGGAGGAGCGGGAGCTGAACGTCACCTACCTGCCTCTGGAGGAGCTGGCTGAGACCTGCGACATCCTCTCCCTCCACTGCGCCGTCACCCCGGAGACGGAGGGGATGGTGGACGAGGCCCTGCTGGCCAGGATGCGCCCCGACTCCTTCCTGGTGAACACCAGCCGGGGCCAGCTGGTGGACAATATGGCCGTCCGGGCCGCCCTGCTCTCTGGCCATCTGGCCGGGGCCGGGTTCGACACCCTCTGGCCTGAGCCCACCCCCGCCGACCACCCCCTGGTGGACCTGCCTTTGGAGGTGCGGGACCATGTGGTCTGCCTGCCCCACATCGCCGGCAACACCGGCCCCGCCTTCCGCCGGGCCTACGCCGCCGTGTGGGGCAACGTCCGGCGCGTCCTGGAGGGCCAGCGGCCGGAAAATGTCGTCAACGGCCTGTGAGCCGCCTGCCTGTTACCCTATCGAGAGAGGTGGAATCTCCCTATGGCCAGGACCAATGACCTGGGCCGGGACGCCCTGCTGCCGCTGGTGCTACGGCTGGCCGTCCCCACCATGCTGGCCCAGTTCGTCAGCGTGCTCTATTCCATCGTGGACCGCATCTTCATCGGCAACATCCCGGACATCGGCTCCATCGCCCTGGCGGGGGTGGGAGTGTGCGGCCCCATCGTCACCCTGATCTCCTCCTTTGCCACCCTGGTGGGGCTGGGGGGCTCCCCCCATGTGGCCATGCGCATGGGGGCGGGGGACCGGACCGGCGCCCACCAGCTGCTGGCCAACTGCTTTGTGCTGCTCACCGGCCTGGCGGCGGTGCTCACGGCGCTGTTCCTGGCCTTCCGGGAGCCGCTGCTGATGCTCTTCGGCGCCAGCGAGCAGTCCTTCCCCTACGCCAACACCTACATGACCATCTACACCGCCGGCTCCTTCTTCGCCATGATGGCCACCGGGATGAACAGCTTCCTCATCTGCCAGGGGTACTCCGGCCTGGGCATGGCCACGGTGGCGGTGGGGGCGGTGATGAACATCGTGCTGGACCCCGTCTTTATCTTCGTCTTTGGCTGGGGGGTGGCCGGGGCCGCCTGGGCCACCGTGCTGTCCCAGGCCGCCTCCTGCGTCTTTGTGCTGGCCATGCTCCGGCGCAGGGACATCCCCATCCGGCTGGAGCCCGACCGGCTGTCCGCCCCTCTTATGGGCAAGGTGCTGCTCTTCGGCCTGACCCCCTTCCTCACCATCTCCCTGGACAGCGTCATCCTCATCGTGCTCAACGCGGTGCTCCAGTCCCGGGGCGGCCCCGGCATGGGGGACACGCTGGTGTCATGCAACACCATCGTGCAGAGCTACATGCTCCTCATCACCATGCCCATGGGGGGCATCACCGGCGGGTGCCAGCCCATCGTCAGCTACAACTACGGCGCGGGCAACACCGGCCGCATCCGCAGGGCCATCCAGTATGTGCTGCTGCTGTGCCTGGCCTTCACCACCGTGATGACGGCGATCACCTTCACCCTCTCCCCCCTGTTCGTCCGCCTGTTCACCAGCGACCAGGCCCTCATCCCCCTGACGGTGAGATATATCCGCCGCTTCTGCCTGTGCGTCATCCCCCTGGCGGTGCAGTACACCGCGGTGGATATGTCCACCGCCCTGGGCCGGGTGCGCCACTCCCTGTTCTGTTCCTTGAACCGAAAGATCTGGTTCACCGTGCTCACCGTCGCCCTGCCCGCCCTGATGGGGGCGGCGGACGCCGCCTTCTGGGCCGAGCCCATCGTGGACCTGGGCTGCGCGGTGCTCACCAGCCTGCTGGTGTTCACCACCCTGCCCGGCTTCCTCCGCCGCCGGGAGCTGATGCGGGACGGGGCGTGAGCGCCACATCTGGATACAAGCAAACAGGGCGGCGCGCCATGTGGCGCACCGCCCCGCTTGTGCCTGTCCAAAAAAGTATGTTCGCCAGGCTGCTTCTCACTCGTCCTTTTGCCCCTCCCCCTGCTTGCCCTGGTAGCGCCCCACCAGGTCGGCCAGGGTGACGTGGTCCACCACGCCGGACACCGCCCGGTGGATCTCCCGCCACAGCTCCACAGTGACGCACTCGCCGCACCGCTCGCAGAACGCCTCGTCGGTGGCGCACTCCACCGGGGCCAGGTCCCCCTCCAGGGGGCGGAGGATCTCCCCCACGGTGTAATCCTCCGGCTGCCGGGTGAGCAGATAACCGCCCCCCGCCCCCCGCATGGACCGCACCAGCCCCGCCCGGGACAGGGGCGTGACGATCTGCTCCAGATATTTGTCGCTGATCTGCTGCCGCCGGGACACGTCCTTGAGGGACACGGGCCGCCCGCTCCCCCCGTAGAGGGCCAGGTCCAGCATCAGCCGCAGGGCATACCTGCCCTTGGTGGATATCTTCACAGCCATCACCTCGGTTTTTTTCTCTGCCATTAAAATACCACATATTCGATCGGATCTCAAGGGTTTATCTCATGCCGCCATTTGTCGAAATTTTAAGGGATCTTTAATTTGACCTATGCACTGGGGGGTGATAGACTGGAGACAAGACATGACCGGGGAGTGTGGTCCATGGATAAAAAGCTGTTCAAGCATCTCATCCTTCTCATCACCTACGCGGTGGCGCTGGTGGTGTTCATCGTCAAGATCGATACGGTGGCCGGCTGGCTGGGTGCGGTCCTCTCCGCCTTCCAGCCCCTGTTCATCGGCTTTGCCGTGGCCTTCGTGCTCAACCGGCCGTGCAATTTCTTTGCCCGTCTGTATGAAGGCCGGCTGCCCGGCCGGGCCCGGCGGGCGGCCCGCCCTCTGGCGGTGGTCACCGCCTATGTGATCGTACTGGCGCTGCTGTCGGTGCTCATCTCCCTGGTGGTGCCCGAGCTCATCAACAGCCTGCGGACCTTTATGAGCAACATGAGCACCTACGCCGCCAACCTCCAGGACCTGTACGACTGGGTGGTGCAGAAGCTGGATCTGGAGGCCCTGGCCGGCCTGGACCTGTCCGCCATCATCAACGACACGCTGAACAGGGTCCTCTCCGGCGTGCTGGATGCCCTGACCACCACCGTTCCCCACCTGATCTCCATGACCGGGGTGGTGGTGTCCGCCGTGGTCACCGGAGTGCTGGCCCTGGTGTTCTCCATCTATATGCTGGTGGGCGGTCCCCGGCTCACCGCCCAGTGCCGCCGCCTGGTGGTCACCTATCTGCCCGGGCGGGTGGCCAGCCCCCTGCTGTCCGTGACCCGGCTGACGGCAGACACCTTCACCCGCTATGTCTCCGGCCAGCTCACCGAGGCGTGCATCCTGGGCGTGCTGTGCTTTTTGGGCATGTGCCTGTTCCGGTTCGACTACGCCCCCCTCATCTCGGTGATCATCGGCGTGTCCGCCCTGATCCCGGTGGCCGGCGCCTACATCGGCGCGGCGGTGGCGGTGCTGCTGCTGGTGATGATCGAACCCATGCAGGCGGTGTGGTTCCTCATCTTCCTGGTGGTCCTCCAGCAGCTGGAGGGCAACATCATCTACCCCCGGGTGGTGGGCACCAGCCTGGGCCTGCCCGGCATCTGGGTGCTGGCGGCGGTCACCGTGGGCAGCAGCCTGATGGGCTTTGTGGGCCTGGTGGTGAGCGTGCCGGTGACAGCGGTGCTCTACACCCTGCTCAAGGGGGACCTGGCCCGGCGGGGCGTCCCCGTGGAGGATGCTCCGGACGACGACGGCGCCGGACAGGAGGGCGACCCGCGCCCCTAAAGCCCCCCGGCCCAGTCCACTGCCCCCAGAAAGAAGGGATCTTATGCTCTGTGACCTCTGCCCCCGCCGGTGCGGCGCCCTGCGGGACGGCCTCCACGGGGAGGGCTTCTGCCGGATGCCCGACCGGCTGGTGGTGGCCCGCTCCGCCCTCCACCTGTGGGAGGAGCCCTGCCTCACCGGCCGGCACGGGGCGGGCACCATATTTTTCTCCGGGTGCAGTCTGGGGTGCGTGTTCTGCCAGAACGGCCAGATCAGCCATGAAAACTTCGGCCGGCCCATCTCGGAGGACCGGCTGTATGAGCTGTTCCAGGACCTGGCCGCCCAGGGGGCGGCCTGCCTGGACCTGGTCACCCCCACCCACTTTGCCCACATCCTCTCCCGGGTGCTGTCCCGGCCCGTCCCCGGCGGGCTCCCCGTGGTGTGGAACAGCGGCGGGTACGACGCCCTGCCCGCCCTGCGCGCCCTGGAGGGCAAGGTGGACGTCTACCTGCCCGACCTGAAGTACCTCTCCCCGGAGCGCGCGGAGCGCTATTCCGCCGCCCCCGGCTACCCGGAGGCGGCCCAGGCCGCCATTTTGGAGATGTACCGCCAGCGGGGCCCGGTCCGGTTCGAGGGGGACGCCCTCAAGAGCGGGGTGCTCATCCGGCACCTGCTGCTCCCCGGAGGGCTGAACGAGGCCAAGCGGGTGATGGACTGGGTGGCGGAGCAGTTCCCCGTCGGCTCGGTGCTGTTCTCCCTCATGGCCCAGTACACCCCCATGGGGGACCTGTCCGCCTGTCCGGAGCTCCAGCGCCCTCTGCGCCCCAGCGAGGTCCGCGCCGCCCGGGACTACATGGCCGCCCTGGGCCTGCCCGGCTACGTCCAGGATCTGGAGGCGGCGGGAGAGGGCTTCGTGCCCGCCTTCGACCTCACCGGGCTGTGACGGCCCGCAGCATTTCTCCCCACCGGCATCCTATCGCGCCCCGGCCGCAGGCCGGACAAAAAGGGCAGCTGCCTGTCTGGCAGCTGCCCTTTTTGTCCGGCCTGCGGCTATCGCAGCAGCCAGATCTGGCCGTCCGGCATCTCCTGCCAGGCCCCGGGGATGACCTCCAGCACCTCTCCGGTGGGATATCTGCGGACCAGGACCTCCTCCCGGTAGTCCTGTCCCTCCGGCCCCTCATCCCATTGGGAGAAGTACAGCTTATCGTCCTTCCGGCAGACGAAGCTCTCCCGCTCCCCGATGGCCAAGTCCACCCTCTCCGGCCACAGGATCTGGAACATACCGTCATGGGCCTGCCGGGTGAGCATCAGGGGAGACTGGTGGAGCAGTAAATTATAGCAGTCCTCCACCTCCGCCCGGGGCAGCCAGGCCGTCAGGGACACGGTGTTTCCCTCGTCATCGTATTGGAAGATGCCGATACGGTCTCCGGGAAAGTCGGCCAGCAGGATCTGGATCTTCCCGTCAAAGAAGGCCGGGCGGCCAAAATACTGCCCCGCCCTCCCCTTGACAGGCTCCACCACGCGGCCGTCCGGGCAGTGGACGAACACCAGTCGGTTGCAGTTGACACGGTGGCCGTCCCGGTAGAGCTCTTCAGCCTCGTATAAGTCGCCCTGGGCATAGTCGCTCCCCCAGTACCACTGGCTCCCCCCTCCCAGCGGCTCCAGAGAGAGGATGCCGCCGGTCTCGATCGTTTTCATACGGCTCAACTCCTCAGACAAATTTCGGGCCTATTCTATAATAGAACTGAACGGCCTGCAAGCAAAATTCTCGGCAAACAGGGCAACATCGGTGCGCCTTCGTCCCTCTGTCAACGGCGGTTTTGAAAAGAAAACTTGCTTTTGGTGTCAAGACAGCATATAATAGCAGAAATACACATGAGGGGGCTTCCCGATGAAGCACGACGTCAACTACACCATGCTCTTCGACTTCTATGAGCTGACCATGGGCAACGGCTATTTCCAGACCGGGCTGAAGGACCGCATCTGCTATTTCGACGTGTTCTTCCGCAACGTGCCCGACGGGGGCGGCTTCGCCATCGCCGCCGGGCTGGAGCAGGTCATCCACTACATCCAGGACCTGCACTTCGACCCCGAGGACGTGGACTACCTGCGCACCAAGGGGCTGTTCAGCGAGGAGTTCTTGCAGTTCCTGCTGGACTTCAAGTTCACCGGCGACATCTGGGCCGTACCCGAGGGCACGCCCATCTTCCCCCGGGAGCCCATCCTCACCGTCCGGGCCCCCGCCATCCAGGCCCAGTTCATCGAGACCTACCTCCTGCTGGCCCTGAACCACCAGTCCCTCATCGCCACCAAGTCCAACCGCATCGTCCGGGCCGCCGAGGGGCGGGCGGTGTCCGAGTTTGGCTCCCGCCGGGCCCAGGGGGCGGACGGCGCCCTGCTGGGCGCCCGGGCCAGCTATATCGCCGGGTGCGCCGGCACTGCCTGCGCCATGGCCGACCAGATGTTCCACACCCCCGCCACCGGCACCATGGCCCACTCCTGGGTGCAGATGTTCCCCGACGAGTACACCGCCTTCAAGACCTACTGCCAGGTCTACCCTGACTCGGCCACCCTGCTGGTGGACACCTACAATGTGCTCAAGTCCGGCGTGCCCAACGCCATCCGGGTATTCAAAGAGCTGGGCATCACCAGGGGCGGCATCCGCATCGACTCCGGCGACCTGGCCTACCTGTCCCGGAAGGCCCGGCGGATGCTGGACGAGGCGGGACTGACGGACATCAAGATCATCGCCTCCAACTCTCTGGATGAATACATCATCCGGGACCTGCTCACCCAGGGGGCCCAAATCGACGGCTTCGGCGTGGGCGAGCGGCTGATCACCTCCAAGAGCGAGCCGGTGTTCGGCGGCGTCTACAAGCTGGCCGCCATCGAGGGAGACGACGGGACCGTCATCCCCAAGATCAAGATCAGCGAGAACCCCTCCAAGGTCACCCTGCCCCACTTCAAGAGGGTCTACCGCCTGTTCGAGAACGCCACCGGCAAGGCCATGGCCGACTATATCTGCGTCCACGACGAGCAGCCCGACTTTAGTAAGCCCCTGGAGCTGTTCGACCCGGAGGCCACCTGGAAGCGCAAGACGGTGACCGACTTCACCGCCGTGCCTCTGCTGGTGCCCATCTTCCAGGGGGGACAGCTGGTGTACCAGTCTCCGGACATCGAGGCGGTGCGCGCCTACTGCGCCCAGCAGGTGGACAGCCTGTGGGACGAGGTCAAGCGGTTCGAGAACCCCCATAACTACTACGTGGACCTGTCCCAGAAGCTGTGGGACGTGCGGGCAGAGCTGCTCAACGAACACTGATATCAAAAGGGCCCGCGCGCTGGCGCGGGCCCTTTTCCTGCCCCGGGGCAGGAAAGGGCCCAAAGGCGGACGCCTTTGGCTTTTGCCTACTTTCTGTGCGTACAGAAAGTAGGCCCCCGGAGGGCGGGACGGCCTCATGCGGTCGCAAGGGCCCCGCCCTTGCTTTTTGCCCGCTTTTGAAACCATTTCCCCTGTTCCCGTGTTTCTAAGGGTGAAGCGCGTTTCAACGCAGACCCGAGAGGAAGTGATACCATGAAGGACAGCGCTCTGGTCAAACGCCTGCGCCGGGGGGACACCGCCGCCCTGGAGGAGGTCATCCGCACCTACACCCCCTATGTCTCCGCCATCGTGGCCCGGGTGCTCCCCGGCTGCCGGGAGGACTGGGAAGAGGTGACGGCGGACGTGTTCCTGGCCCTGTGGGACAACCGGGACAAGGTGCGCACCGAGCAGCTCCGGGGCTATCTGGGCTCCATCGCCCGAAATAAGGCCATCAACCGCCTGCGGGCCCGCCGGGACCACCTGCCCCTGGAGGAGGATGTGCTCATCCTGGAGGGGGACGGCCCCCAGCAGCTGGCGGAGGCGCGGGAGCTGGCCCTGGCCCTCCGCCGGGCCCTGGCCGCCCTGGGGGACGGCCAGCGGGAGCTGTTCGTCCGGCACTACTACTACGGCCAGACGGTGGCCGACGCGGCGGCGGACATGGGCGTAAACCTGTCCACCGCCAAGACCTGGCTGCGCCGGGGCCGGGAGACATTGAAGAACACCCTGGAAAAGGAGGGCTATGGATATGAAAGTGGAGATCTCCAAGCTCATGGAACACTATATTGATGACGAGTTCGCCCCACGGGAGGGGGACTATGTGGACGCCGGGGCCGTCCGGGACCGGGTAATGGCCCAGCTGCCCTCTGCGCCCAAGCGGCGGCGGGCGGGGCGGCCGGTCCGCACGGTGCTGATCGCCGCGGCGGTGTGCGCCGCCCTGCTGGTGTCCGCCGTGGCGGTGTCGCCGGCCCTGCGGGAGCAGATGGCCGCCTTCCTGGGGGACTTTTCCGACTACGTCCAGCCGGTGGAGCCCAGCAGCGACACCTGGGACGGCATCCGGCTCACGGCGGTGTCCGCCATGATGGACGACCATGTGCTCAAGGTGTATGTAGAAGCTAAAGACCTGGAGGGGGACCGGCTGGCCCCGATGGCCACAGCCGAAGAGCATATCGCAGTCGCAGACACCAACTTGACAAGGGAAGAGCCCTCGTCCTATACGTCTGCCTGCAGGTGTATCAGCTATGACACAACAACATCTACTGCCCTGCTGGAGTTCGCTTTGCAAGGGGATTATTCCGGCGTGACTGACACGTTGGAGTTCAACCTCTATGTGGATGAGCTCTACCCCGAAGGCTGGCTGTCATGGAGATTCGACGATGGCCCCATCATCACAAATCCAGACCAAAACGAGGATACCAACTGGACCACCTGGACCCTTCCCCTGACGGTGGAGCGGCTGGAGGTGGACACCTACCAGCTGGACCAGACTATTGATGGCACCACCCAGCTTCTCACACTGGAGTTATCCGCCGCCAGCGCTACCCTGAAATACACCGTGCCTGAAGAGGAT
>JAHZFC010000061.1:7024-12287 GCA_019421525.1 Clostridiales bacterium | reverse complement strand
ACATGGCCACCAAGCTGCGCTGCGCCCGGTTCCTCATCTACTCCGCCGCCGAGCTCAAAGAGGCCCATGTCTCCTACGGCATGGAGGCGGCCATGGCCAAGATGTACGCCTCCGACATTGCCCTGGAGGTGACCAACGACGCCCTCCAGATCTTCGGCGGCGCTGGCTTCATGAAGGGCATGGAGGTGGAGCGGGCCTACCGGGACGCCAAGATCACCACCATCTACGAGGGCACCAACGAGATCCAGCGGGTGGTCATCGCCTCCCATATCCTGGGCAAGGCCCCCAAGAGTTCCGGCGGTTCCTCCAGCCAGCCCAAGAAGCCCGCGCCCGTCACCGGTGTGCGGAAGAAGGTCATCCTGCGGGACGGCTCCCCCGCCGAGCAGGTGGCCGCCCTGGTGGAGCATTTGAAGAAGGACGGCCACGACTTCACTGTGGGCATCCCCCTGGACACCCCCATCGCCCAGGCGGAGCGGGTGGTCTCTGCCGGCAAGGGCATCGGCGGCAAGAAGAACATGAAGCTCATTGAGGATCTGGCCAAGGCCGCCGGCGCGGCCATCGGCTCCTCCCGTCCGGTGGCGGAGACGCTGAAATACGTGCCCCTGAACCGCTATGTGGGCATGTCCGGTCAGAAGTTCACCGGCAACCTGTACATCGCCTGCGGCATCTCCGGCGCGGTGCAGCACCTGAAGGGCATCAAGGACGCCTCTACCATCGTGGCCATCAACACCAACGCCGGCGCCCCCATCTTCAAAAACTGCGACTATGGCATCGTTGGGGATGTGAACGAGATTCTGCCCCTGCTGACCGCTGCTCTGGACACCGGCGAAAAGCAGCCCGCGCCGCCCATGGTGAAGATGAAGCGGCCCCGTCTCCCTAAGCCGGAGCCCATCGGCAAGCGATACGTCTGCGGCGGCTGCGGCTATGAGTACATCCCCGAGCTGGGCGACCCGGACGGTGACATCGCCCCCGGCACGTTGTTTGAAAAGCTGCCGGAGGACTGGGTCTGCCCGGAGTGCGCGGAGCCCAAGGACCAGTTCATTGAGGCGTAACGGCCTGTCATCTGTGAGTAAAGGAGGATTTCTGCATGCATTGTGTGAGAACTGTTACCGAAAATCTCTATTGGGTCGGCGCCAATGACCACCGTCTGGCTCTGTTTGAGAACATCCACCCCATCCCCAAGGGGGTCAGCTACAACGCCTATCTGCTGCTGGACGAAAAGAGCGTCCTGTTTGACACGGTGGACTGGTCCGCCTGCCGCCAGCTGCTGGAGAACCTCGAATACCTGCTGAACGGAACGCCTCTGGACTATCTGGTCATCAACCACATGGAGCCGGACCACGGCGCCTCCATCGAGGAGATCCTGCTGCGCTATCCCAAGGTCCGGATCATCTCCACGGAGAAGGCCTTCATGCTGATGCGCCAGTTCGGCTTCCATGTGGACGGTCACGAGTGCATCCAGGTCAAAGAGGGCGACACCTATTCCTTCGGCGACCACACCGTCACCTTTGTGGGAGCTCCCATGGTCCACTGGCCCGAGGCCATGGTGACCTTTGATACCACCAACGGCGTCCTCTTCTCCGCCGACGCCTTCGGGTCCTTCATCGCCCTGGACGGCAAGCTGTTTGCCGACGAGGTGAACTTCGACCGGGACTGGATCGACGAGGCACGCCGGTACCTGACCAATATCGTGGGCAAGTATGGCCCCCACATCCAGCTGCTGCTGAAAAAGGCAGGGGGCATCCTGGATCAGATCCGCTATATCTGCCCCCTCCACGGGCCGGTGTGGCGCAAGGACCTGGGCTATTTCATCGACAAGTACGACAAGTGGAGCCGCTACGAGCCCGAGGTGAAGGGCGTCATGATCGCCTACGCCTCCATGTACGGCAACACCGAGGCCGCCGCCCAGGCTCTGGCCGCCAAGCTGTGCGAGCGGGGGATCACCGATGTGGCGGTGTACGACGTGTCCAACACCCATGTGTCCTACCTCATCGCCGAGGCGTGGAAGTACAGCCACATCGTGCTGGCCTCCGTCACCTACAACCTGGGCATCTACCCGGTGATGAAGAGCTTCCTGGAGGACATGAAAGCGCTGAACCTCCAAAACCGCACCTTTGCCCTCATCGAGAACGGCTCCTGGGCCTGCAAGTCCGGCGACCTGATGGAGAAGTTCATCAGCGAGGAGATGAAGGATATGACGGTGCTCAACGAACGCCTGTCCCTGGCCTCCGCCCTCCACGCCGACAAGGCCGCCGAGCTGGACGCTTTGGCGGACGCCCTGGTGGAGTCCCTGGGGGAGAAGGGGTGAGTATAGCTGTCGTCTCTGGGCGGCACGGATCGGGATGAGCCTGAGCGGATTGATGACACACACAAAAAATGGCAGACACATTTGTGTCTGCCATTTTTTGTATCTAGGGAGCCTGCTGATCATCCGGGCCTTATCGCTCCATCCCGCAGGGGAATGCCTCCTGTGCGGCGCAGCGGTCCCGGTACACCGTCTCGTACAGCCGGTAGCCGCCGGAAAAGTTATAGCATGTGAAGCCGTGCTGGGCCAGGATGCGGCAGGCGATGTAGCTGCGCAGGCCGCTCTGGCACATGACATATACCGGCTTGCCCGGGTCCAGCTCGTCCAGCCGGTCCCGCAGCTCGTCCACCGGGATGTTCCGGAAGCCCTCCACATGGCCGGCGGCGTACTCTCCCGGGGTGCGGGTGTCCAGCAGAGTGACAGTGCCGTCTTGGGGCAGTGTCTCCAGGTCCTCCAGGAAGAACTGGCGCAGCAGCCCTTTGGACAGGTTGTCGATCATGAAGCCCGCCATGTTCACCGGGTCCTTGGCGGAGGAGTAGGGGGGCGCGTAGGCCAGGTCCAGGTCCTTCAGCTCTGCGCCGGTCATGCCGACGTGGATGGCGGCGGCCAGCACGTCGATGCGTTTGTCCACCCCGTCCTGGCCCACGATCTGGGCCCCCAGCAGGCGGCCGCTGCCCCGCTCGAAGAGCACCTTCATGGTCATCAGCCTGCCGCCGGGGTAGTAGCCGGCGTGGCTGGCCGGGGACAGGTACACCTTGTCGCAGTCGATGCCCGCCTGGCGGGCAGTGCGCTCGTTGATGCCGGTGACGGCGGCGGTGAGGTCGAAGAGCTTGAGCACCGAGCTGCCCTGGGAGCCCTGGTAGCGGCTGTCTCCGCCGCAGATGTTGTCCGCGGCGATGCGGCCCTGCTTGTTGGCCGGGCCGGCCAGGGAGAGGAGGGCGGGCTGCCCGGTGACGGCGTGGCGCACCTGCACCGCATCCCCCACGGCATAGATGTCGGGGACGGAGGTCTCCATCCGGTCGTTGACCACGATGCTGCCCTTCATACCCAGCTCCAGCCCGGCCTCACGGGCCAGGCGGGTGTCCGGCGTGACCCCGATGGCCAGCACCACCAGGTCGGCAGACAGGGGGGCCTCCCCCTTCAGCAGCACGTCCACCCCGCTGCCGATGTCCGAGGGGCGGAAGCCCTCCACCGTATGGCCCAGCAGGAGACGCACGCCCTGTTTGCGCAGCTTGGCGTGGAGGAAGGCGGCCATCTCCTCATCCAGAGGGGGCAGCACCTGCCGGGGCCGCTGGACGATGGTGACCTCCAGCCCCTGCTCCCGCAGGTTCTCCGCCAGCTCCAGGCCGATGAAGCCGCCCCCGGCCAGGATGGCGGACTTGGGGCGGTGGTTGCGCACAAAGTCGTGGATCTTCAGGGTGTCCTCCACCGTGCGCAGGGTGAACAGCTGCTCCAGCCCCACGCCGGGCAGCTCCGGCTGGGTGGGGAGGGCGCCGGGGGAGAGGAGGAGCTTGTCATAGGTGTCCTCAAAGACCTCGCCTGTGGACAGGTCGCGCACTGTGACGGCTTTCCGCTCCGGGTGGATGGCCTGCACCTCATGGCGCACCTTCATCTCCACCCGGAACCGCTGCCAGAAGCTCTCGGGGGTCTGGAGGGTGAGGTCCTCCTGGTCGGTGATGACGCCCCCGATGTAGTAGGGCAGGCCGCAGTTGGCATAGGACACGTAGCCGGAGCGCTCATAGACCACCACCTGGGCCTGCTCGTCCAGGCGGCGGATGCGGGCGGCAGCGGTGGCGCCGCCTGCGACGCCGCCGACGATGATGACTTTCATTTGCTGTACCACCTTTCTCTGATAGAGGTCGATCCCGCCAATGCCGGCACATGAGGGGCGTCATATGGCCGGGGCTCCACAGAGGGATACCTGACAAGGTATAGGCGGCTGCCTGCTCTGGGAGACGGCGGATCGTTCATGTCCTCTAGTATAACACAAAAGATCTGCCCTGTCTGCAATTATGTCAGGAAAGGAGCTGTCTGTGCTCCGGGCCCGAGGGCATTGAGGAGGGGCGCAAAACGAAAAAAGCGGGGCCTCCGTCCTGAAAGGTCAGGGGGAAGTCCCGCTCGTGGGGCCCGCCAGATCCCGTTTGGGAAGGAGGGCAAAAAATGGTCCAGACCTCGATCGAGCTTTGCCGAAAGCTATCACGACCATTCCTTTTTCAAGATCGCAAACTGTATGGTGTTTTCATAGTGGGGCGTGCCATCCGGGTTGTTGACAAAGGATACAAATTCCTTAAATAGTCCTTCTCGCCGCATACCAAGCTTCTCACAAAGACGTTGGCTCGAGAGATTATGATCTTCAGTATAAGCATAAATGCGTCTTGCGCCTTTCTCATGAAAAAGGTAATCAAAAAAAGCGTGAGCTGCTTCATATGCATAACCTTTTCCGTGATAGGGCTCACCCAGCATCCAGCAAGGACTGAAGGTATCCAACGGCGAGCTTGTATCATGAGGCTCGCCATGCTCCGGATAGGCATCTATTTCACCGATCACCTTATTTACATCTTTCAGAACGATGGCAAAATAGTATTCAGTTTCGCCAACTCGCCGCTTCATTTCTGCTTTGGCTTCTTCCAGCGAGTGCAGCTTCATAGCGGCAAAGCAATTTACCGCTGGGTCGCTTAAATATTCATAGACGTCTGCCGCATCGCTTTCAAGAAAAGGACGCAAGATCAATCTTTTTGTCTGGATCATCATACTGTGATACCTCTTTTAGATCCATAAATAAAATTCGTCAGATCTGTTTGATCATTTGATTAAAACACCGTTGATACCCAAACTTTTTTGGGACCAGATCTCAATGGTGCTTTCAGCTTGGAAATCGTTTACAAAAAAGATGGCCGGCGATGTAACAAACGAAGCTCAGCGCAGCGGGCTCGATCTGGAGAGGAGCTGCGACAGACT
>JAHZFC010000061.1:2556-7014 GCA_019421525.1 Clostridiales bacterium | reverse complement strand
GAGGTGGCTTTTGTAAAAAAGTCGCTGCGAACGATATGTCGTCCGCAGCGACGTGGTGGAGCCGAGGGGAGTCGAACCCCTGTCCGAAAGCACTTCCACAGGAACTTCTCCGAGCGCAGACGGTCCATTACATTCCCTCACTCAGGCGCGGGCCGACACACTCCTGGGATCGGTAGAGTCATGATGCATGGCACGGTCAACTCTTTCCGTACTCACGGGCACCACTTAGGTCACGCCCAGACCCGGCTCGTGGTCCTTCCGGGCAGGACGGCCGCATCAAGCAGCGGCGAGAACTTCGTTATCGTTGTTCTTTGATTTATAATTGCCCATTTTTAGGATGCTGGGCGCATCCGCTCGCTATTCCTGCTTCTATGCCCCCGTCGAAACCATTACGGCCCCGCGTCGTCGGAGCAAGCTCCATATCGTTCCTCCCGCCGCTATGCAGCAGGCGTCACTCATTCCGCTGCTCCTCCTCTCCGAAGTGGGACCGCTTGCGCTGGGTCCCGCTTCGGTTTTAGGCTTTTTTGAGCAAAGTCCGCTTTACTTCGTTTCCGCCTGACGGCGAAAACTACGCCCGCCCAAACGCCTCAGGGGGACCCTGAAGCGCTTGGACGGCACGGCGGTGATGGAAAGATGATGTTACACCTTCTCGGGCTCGGGATAGTCCACGCCGAAGGTGTCCACGGTGACCGACTTCATCCGCTGGGGCTCCAGGGGGCGGTCGTTGTAGTCCCGCTGGGCATTGACGATGGCATCGGCCACCTCCATGCCCTCGATGACCTTGCCGAAGGCGGCGTATGCGCCGTCCAGGTGGGGGGCCTTCTCCACCATGATGAAGAACTGGCTCCCCGCGGAGTCGGGCCGCATGGTGCGGGCCATGGACAGCACGCCCCGGTCATGGGCCAGGTCATTCTGGAAACGGTTCTGGGTGAACTCGCCCTTGATGCAGTAGCCGGGGCCGCCCATACCGGTGCCCTGGGGGCAGCCGCCCTGGATCATGAAGCCGGGGATGACCCGGTGGAAGATCAGGCCGTTGTAGTAGCCCTTGCTGACCAGAGAGATGAAGTTGTTGACCGTGTTGGGCGCCACGTCGGGATAGAGCTCGGCCTTGATGACGCCGCCGTTTTCCATCTCGATGGTGACGATGGGGTTTTGAGCCATGGGGAACACACTCCTTTATGTCTGTATCTGCTTAGTACCGGCCCCGGGCGAAGCGGTCCATCTCCCGCTTGGCGTCCCGCTGGGCGGCGGCCTCCCGCTTGTCGTAGAGCTTTTTGCCCCGGGCCAGCGCCAGCTCCACCTTGACCCGGGGGCCGGACAGGTAGAGGGACAGGGGGATGAGGGCGTAGCCGTCCTGCTGGACCCTGGCCTGCAGGCGTATGATCTCCCGCTTGTGGAGCAGGAGCTTCCGGGTGCGCCGGGGATCCTTGTTGAAGATGTTGCCCTGCTCATAGGGGGAGACGTGCATCCCGTACAGGAACATCTCCCCGTCCTTGACGGCACAGAAGGAGTCCTTCAGGTTGACGTTGCCCTTGCGGATGCTCTTGACCTCGGTGCCGGCCAGCTCGATACCGGCTTCGAACTTGTCCTCGATAAAATAGTCGTGATAGGCTTTGCGGTTGGACGCCAGCTGCTTCACGGACGGTTTGGCCATGGCCGGGCACCTCCTTCCCTGTGGCAGGAAATACAGTATAACATCATAAACGAAAAACCGCAAGGGGAAACGGGAGGAAAATACGGATATGCGGCAAAAAAAGAAATGATCCGGCGGGTGGCGCAGCTTTCCGATATGGTCAGCTTTTGTACCTGGGCGCAGGGCTTTTTGGGTAAGGTGATACTTGTTTTTCCAGAGGAAATATCATATAATACAATGACCTGACCACAAAGCGCAAGAGGAGGCGTCTCATGGACACTCGGCCCATCGGCGTGTTCGACTCCGGCCTGGGAGGGCTCACCGCGGTGCGTGAGCTGGCCCGGCTGATGCCGGAGGAGGACCTCATCTACTTCGGAGATACCGGACGGGTGCCCTACGGCGGCCGGTCCCGGGACACCATCACCACATACGCCCGGCAGGATGTGCGGTTCCTGCGCTCCTTTGACCCAAAGGCCATCGTCATCGCCTGCGGCACCGTGTCCACCACCGCCCTGGACGTGCTCCGGCGGGAGAACGACATCCCGGTGTTCGGCGTGGTGGGCCCGGCGGTGCGCGCCGCGGCCCGGCAGGCCAAGAGCGGCCCGGTGGGCCTCATCGGCACACGGGCCACCATCCGCTCCGGCGCCTATGAGCGGGCGCTGGCAAAGCTCCGGCCGGAGCTGCAGGTGCGTGCGGAGGCGTGCCCTCTGTTCGTCCCCCTGGTGGAGGACGGCCGCTTCCGCCCCGGCGACCCGGTGATCGAGACGGTGGCGGCGGAGTACCTGGCCCCCATGAAGGAGGCGGGGGTGGACACCCTCATCCTGGGGTGTACCCACTACCCGCTGCTGCGAGAGGTCATCGGCGCCTATATGGGGCCACAGGTGGCCCTGGTGGATGTGGGGGCGCAATGCGCCCACTGGGTGGCCCAGCAGCTGGACCGGGAGGGCCTGCGCACCGACCGGGCGGAGGCGGGGAGCCACCGGTATTTCGTCAGCGACAGCACCGAGGACTTTGCCGACCTGGCCTCCATCTTCCTGGGGGAAGATGTGTCCGGCCATGTGGAGAAGATAGACATCACACTGTATTGAAGAGGTTCGCTATGGAAGAGAATGTGATCATTTCCATCAAGGGCAGCCAGCTCTATGAGGGGCAGGCCCCCGATGTCACCGAGCTGGTCACCGGGGGCACCCTCCGGCGGGAGAAGGAGGGATACACCATCGCCTACCAGGAGACAGAGCTCACCGGCCTGGAGGGGACCACCACCAAGCTGCGGATCGAGGGACCCAAGGTGACTCTGCTGCGGCAGGGCAGCGTCAATTCCCAGATGGTGTTCGAGGTGGGGCGCAAGCACCTGTCCATGTACGAGACCCCCTACGGGGCTCTGGCGGTGGGCATCGAGACCCGGCGGATGAAGAACACTGTGGACGAGGCCGGGGGAGAGCTGGAGATCGACTATGCCATCGAGATCGACAACCTGCTGGCGGGAAAGAGCCAGTTCCAGCTCAACGTGAAGAAAAAACCGGGCCTCCCCCAGTGAGGGGCGCCCGAGGGAGAAGGAGTTTTGAACGATCATGACGTACGATCTTATCCAGGCCGCCCGGGAGCAGGTGGCCCACCTGACCCAGCAGGCCTACGAGCGGGCGGCCGCCGAGGGCGTCCTGCCGGCCGGGCAGACCATCACCGGCACGGTGGAGGTGCCCAAGGACAGCAAGAACGGCGACTTCGCCTCTTCCTTTGCCCTGGCGGGAGCCAAGGCGCTGAAGATGTCCCCTAGGGCCATCGCCCAGGCCATCCTGGATCACCTGGAGCTGGAGGGCAGCTATTTTGAGCGGGCGGAGATCGCCGGTCCGGGCTTTTTGAACTTTTTTTACGCCCCCAGCTGGTACGGCGCTGTGCTCTCCGCTGTGGAGGCCGACCCCGAGGGGTACGGCGGCTCCGACGAGGGCCACGGCCAGAAGGTGATGGTGGAGTTCGTCTCCGCCAACCCCACCGGGCCCATGCATATGGGCAACGCCCGGGGCGGCGTGCTGGGGGACACCCTGGCCAACGTGCTCAAGCGGGACGGGTATGACACATGGAAGGAGTTCTACGTCAACGACGCGGGCAACCAGATCGCGAAATTCGCCCAGTCCATCAACGCCCGGTATATGCAGCTGGTGCTGGGGGAGGAGAACTTCCCCTTCCCGGAGAACGGTTATCAGGGGGATGACATCCGCCAGCTGGCCCAGGCCATCTACGACCAGCACGGGGACAGCTGGAAGGACCGCCCGGAGCAGGAGCGGCTGGACGACATGGCCCAGTTCGGCCTGTCGGTGAACATCCCCAAGATGAAGGAGGACCTGCGCAAGTACGGCATCGAGTACGATCAGTGGTTCTTCGAGTCTGAGCTGCACTCCTCCGGCTATGTGGCCGAGACGGTGGACCTGCTGGCCCAGAAGGGGTGGACCTATGAGAAGGACGGGGCGCTGTGGCTGGATACCACCGAGCTTTTGAAGCGCAAATACCTGGCCGAGGGCAAGAGCCAGGAGCAGGTGGACAAGCTGGATCTGAAGGACGATGTGCTCCGCCGGGCCAACGGGTTCTACACCTATTTTGCCGCCGACATCGCCTACCACCGCAATAAGTTTGAAAAGCGGGGCTTCGACAAGGTGATCAATGTGTGGGGCGCCGACCACCACGGCCACGTGGCCCGGCTCCAGGCTGCTCTGGACGGGCTGGGGCTGGACGGCTCCCACCGGCTGGTCATCGTGCTCATGCAGCTGGTCAACCTCCTGCAGGACGGCAAGCCCGTGCGGATGAGCAAGCGCACCGGCAAGGCCATCGCT
>JAHZFC010000061.1:0-2546 GCA_019421525.1 Clostridiales bacterium | reverse complement strand
TGGACGAGATCAGCGTGGACGCGGCCCGGTACTACTTCAACAACCGGGTGTCCACCAGCCCTCTGGACTTCGATCTGGATCTGGCGGTGCGCCAGGATTCGGACAACCCGGTGTACTATGTCCAGTACGCCCACGCCCGCATCTGCTCCCTGGTGGGACGGATGAAGGAGGCCGGGGTGGAGGTGTGCCCCGCCTGCCAGGCGGACGCCTCCCTGCTGGCCGAGCCGGAGGAGAAGGCCCTTATCAAGACCCTGGCCCAATACCCTGAGGAGGTCCGCCAGGCGGCCCGGACCTATGATCCCAGCCGGATCAACCGCTACCTCACGGGGCTTGCCGGGGACTTCCACCGGTTCTACAACTCCTGCCGGTGCATGGTGGACGACCCCTGCCTCCAGGCGGCCCGGCTGAAGCTGGCGGACACCACCCGTCAGGTGCTGGCCAACGGTCTGGGGCTGCTGGGCGTATCCGCGCCGGAAAAGATGTGAAAGACACAGCGAGACTGTCGGAAAAGCCTCGCAGAGTTCGCGCTCGCAAGCGCGAAGAAATTGAGATCTGTTTTCGGCCGCGACATGTGCGTGGACGAAAACACTTCTCGGCCTGCAAACGTGCGAACTGTCCGCTGATAGCGGACGGTGAGTGCGCTGCCGCAGGCCGCAGCTTATCCGTCGAAAAAGGCTATGCCTTTTTCGACGGCCTGAGCAGCGCCTTCCCCCTGGGGGAAGGCGCTGCTGCTGTGTTTCCGGGTGGATCTTATCCGGTCAGTCCGTCAAGGCCTCGATGCGGCCGGACTGGATGACGGAGAGGTTTCGGGAGATCCAGGCCAGGTCCCGGTCCCACCACCGGATCTGGAGCAGGGCGGCGATGACATCATCCGGGAACCGCTTCCGGATGGGCTTTGCCGGGACACCGCCCACGATGGTGTAGGGCGGAACGTCCTTTGTGACCAGAGCACGGGTACCGATGATCGCCCCGTCGCCGATGGTCACACCGGCCAGGACCACCGCCTCGTAGCCGATCCAGACATCGTTGCCGATGCGGATATCTCCCCGGTGGTCCCAGGCCGAGGTGATCTGCTCCACAGGGAGCCCCCACGGCTCAAAAAGGATGGGGAAGGGATAGGTGGACAGGGAGCGCAGGGTATGGAACGCGCTGGTGAAGAGGAATTTCGCGCCGCAGGCGATGGAGCAGAATTTCCCGATGGTCAGGCTGTCATGGTTGATGGGGTAGTGATACAGGACGTTGTTCTCCTGGAAATGGGTGGGGTCGTGGACAAAGTCGTGGTAGATCGTATAGCTGCCAACGTGGATGCTGGGGTCTGTGATCACATTTTTCAGGTATACCGTTTGAGGGTCCCCGGTGCGGGGACAGATCTGTTCCGCCGAAATAGACATTCATCGTTCCTCCTTATCGTTGAGTGACATGATATGCTATTTCGGCAAAGGCAATGCGGCGCTTCACCTCGAGCCCTCCCTGTGAGATAAGATAACGGGCCGACACAGGGGCCGACCATATCTATTATACCAGGATGGGACCTTTTGTCCATATGTGGCAGGAAAACATGGGGAAAGAAGCGAGGATCCGGATTGCATTTTCCGTGAAAATCTGGTATACTATCTTGAATTATGGACAGAAAGTGAGCGAGAGCATTTCATGGACGATACAGTGCCGTTATTTCAGCAGATCTTAGGGCCTCTGGGGCAGGACGTGGCCCCGGCGGGGGATGCCGCCTTTGAGGGATTGGTGTCCGCCTATTCCGCCAAGCTCAGGCTGGGGGAGGGGCCGGTCCACATCAACTGCATGACCACCATGGCCGAGTGCCGGGCCGCCATCCTGGCAGCCCGGGAGAAGGGCAGTTTCCCGGTGTGGGTGTCCTGGGCCTGTGACGAGGACGGGGAGTCCGTCACCCGGGTGGACATGCTGGCCGCCCTGTTCGTGTGCGAGGGGATGGGGTGCGCCGCCTTCGGCCTCAACTGCCGGGAGGAAGTGGCCAAAGAACAGCTGGCGCGGCTGGCGGCCTATGCCAGCGTACCGCTGTTCTGGGTCAGGGAGGGGAAGGCCGTCCCCTTTCCCTACCAGATCCAGCCCAAGGACCCGGACGTGATCCCCTGCGCCACCGGGACCCGCCCCTGCTTCCTCACCCGGACGGTGGATGTGGGAGAGGAGCTGGAGTGCGGGCCTGACCTGCTGGAGGACATCATCGCCGCCGAGGACGACCCGGTGGGAGCGGTGAAGATCGTCATCACCGAGCAGGATGACGTGGACATCTTCGCCCAGCACCAGTACGCCATCGGCAAGGCACTGTGCCTGTGGTCCGATGTGCCCGAGCTGCTGGAGCAGGCGCTGCGGGTCTATCAGGGCCGGGCCTTCTATGACGGCACCGGGGACCTGGAGCGGGAGGAACTGGAGCGGATGAGCCGGACCTATGGACTGATCGTCCTGTGAGAGCAAGGGCTGAGGCCCTTGCGACCCCATGAGGGTGTCCCGCCCGACCGGGGGTGACTTTTTGTTCGCGCAAAAAGTCACCAAAAACGCGCTTAGGGGGTGGG
>JAHZFC010000006.1:22474-30253 GCA_019421525.1 Clostridiales bacterium | reverse complement strand
GCTCCCGCGCCACCCGCACGGGCGGCGCGGGCCTTGGCTTGGCCATAGCCAAGGAGATCGTGGAGCTCCACGGGGGGACCATCTCCGCGGACAGCGGGAACGACCGCATCATCTTCACCGTCCGCCTGCCCGCGCCGTAAGAAAATCGTAAGAAAGTCTCCACGACTTTGCAAGAAAGGCTTTGGAAAGCCTCCAAACATGTTCCGCCCCGCTTTGATACCATAGAGGCATCAAGGCGGGGCGCTTTTTCGCGCCCCGGAGAAGGAGCGCAATGACATGAGGCAAAAGACGATCTTGGTGCTGTTCGGCGGCTGTTCCACCGAGCATGATATCTCCCTCCAGTCCGCCCAGGCCGTGCTGGAGCATATGGACCGCAGCCGCTGGCTGCCCCTGATGGTGGGCATCACCCGCCAGGGAGAGTGGCTGTGCTGCAACGGGCCCGTGTCCGCCATCGGGGACGGCGGCTGGCAGCGGGATACCGCCCACTGCACCCCCTGCACCCTGTCCCTGGACCGGGACAGGCACCAGCTGCTGCTGTTGGGCGGCCGGGTGAGCCGGGTGTCCTTCGACGGGGCCTTCCCCATCCTCCACGGCAAAAACGGGGAGGATGGCACCATCCAGGGCCTGCTGGAGCTGGCTGGCATCCCCTTCGCCGGGTGCGGGGCCCTGTCCAGCGCCCTGTGCATGGACAAGGACCGCTCCCACAAGCTGGCCGCCCTGGCCGGGGTCCCCTCCCCCAAGGGCTTCGTATTTTCCGCCGGGGCGGACCGGGGGGATATCCAGGCCGCGGCGGACACGCTGGGCTATCCCCTGTTCGTCAAGCCGGTGCGCTCCGGCTCCTCCTTCGGCATCACCCGGGTGGCGGAGCCCGCCGGGCTGCTCCCCGCGGTGGAGGAGGCCTTCGGCCACGACCGGGAGGTCGTGCTGGAGGAGGCGGTGGACGGCTTTGAGGTGGGGTGCGCCGTGCTGGGCAACGAAGACCTCACCCTGGGCCGGGTGGACGAGATCGAGCTGAGCCAAGGGTTCTTTGACTTTACCGAGAAGTACACCCTCAAGACCTCCGCCATCCACTGTCCCGCCCGGATCTCCCCGGAGAAGGCTCTGGAGATCCAACATGCCGCCAGGACGGTCTACCGGGCGCTGGACTGCCGGGGCTTTGCCCGGGTGGATTTGTTCCTCACCACAAGGGGCGAGGTGGTGTTCAACGAGGTGAACACCATCCCGGGCTTCACCGCCCACAGCCGCTATCCCAACATGATGAAGGCCGCCGGGATAAGCTTCACCGACCTGGTCACCCGCATCCTGGAGCTGGGGGTGGGAGCATGAGGACCGTCACCCTCACCCGGGCCCAGGTGTACGCCGGCCCCCTCATCCTGGTCAACGCCGCCCACCCCATCCGGGGCAAAGGAGAACCGGAGCTGGCCGCCCCGGACGGGGGCCATCCGGACATCCTCATGGAGCGGCGGGCCGCCCGGCTGCTGTCCGCCTGCGTCCAGGCGGTGGGGGGGACGGGGCGCATCGTCCCGGTGTCCGGCTGGCGCAGCCGGGCCGAGCAGCAGCAGATTTGGGACGATACCCTCCGGACAGAGGGGGAGACCTTTACCCGGCAGTATGTGGCCCTCCCCGGGTGCAGCGAGCACCAGACCGGCCTGGCCATGGACCTGGGCCGTGCCGCCGGCCACATCGACTTCATCCGGCCTGACTTCCCTGACACCGGGGTGTGCGGGGCCTTCCGCCGCGCGGCGGCGGACTACGGCTTTATCCAGCGCTACACCAGGGAGAAGGAGACCCTCACCGGCATCGCCGAGGAGCCCTGGCACTTCCGCTATGTGGGCGCGCCCCACGCCCGGCTCATGGCCGAGCATGACCTCTGTCTGGAGGAGTATGTCCCCTTCCTCCGGGAAGGGCCCTGGACCTGTCAACTGGCCAACGGCAGCCGGGCCCGGGTGTCCTGGCTGCCCTGCCCCGGCGAACGGGTGGACGTGGAGCTGCCCGAGGGCTGTTATCAGATCTCCGGGGACAACATGGGCGGTTTTATCCTCACAGTGTGGGAGGCCCTGTCATGACCGCCGCCAGGTCCGCCCCCGCCCTGGACCGCTTCCGCCTGGCGGCTGCGGTGCTGGTGGTGTGCATCCACACAGGCCCCCTGGACAGCCTCTCCCCCAGGGCGGACTATCTCGTCAAACGGGTGCGGGCCCGGGTGGCGGTGCCCTTCTTTTTCATGGTCAGTGGCTATTTCCTGGCCAAGGGCCAGTGGAAACACACCGGCCGCTTTCTCCGAAAGACCCTGCTCACCTACCTCATCGCCGTGGTCCTCTATCTGCCCCTCAACTGGTATAACGGCGGCTACACCCCCCTGGAGTGGGTGAAAAAGCTGCTGGCCGACGGCACCCTGTACCACCTGTGGTACTTCCCGGCGGTGCTGCTGGGGGTGGTGGTGGCCCGGACCCTGGCCCGACTGCCCCGGGGCGCTTCCCTGGCCATTGCCGCCGTCCTCTACCTGGTGGGTCTGGGCGGGGACAGCTATTATGGTCTAATCAGCCAGGTCCCGGCGCTGGAGGGGCTGTACGGCGGCATCTTCCAGGTGTTTGACTACACTCGCAACGGCCTGTTCTTCGCCCCTCTCTTCCTCCTGCTGGGTGCGGAGGGGATGCGGTGGAGCCGCCGGGCCTCCACCTGGGCCCTGGCGGGCTCCTTCGCGGCCATGGCGGCGGAGGCGTTTTTCCTGCGGGGCCAGGGCTGGCCCCGGCACGACAGCATGTACCTCACCCTGCCCCTGGTGTCCGTCTTTCTCTTCTCCCTGCTGCTGGGCCGGAACCGGGGACGGGATCAGCGGGCGGCGCGGCTGTCCCTGCTGGTCTACCTGCTCCACCCCTGGTCCATCGTGCTGGTCCGGGGCGGGGCCGAGGCGGTGGGGCTGGAGGAAATATTCATCCGGAACAGCCTGGGCCATTTCTGCGCCGTCCTGGCGCTGACCGCCTGCATCGTCCTGGTGCTGGACGCCCTGCGGCCCATCCGCCCCACCTCCAAAGGCCGGGCCTGGCGGGAGCTAGACCGGGGTGCGCTGGTCCACAACGCCCAGGTCCTCCAGGACGCCCTGGCCCCCGGCTGCCAGCTCATGGCGGTGGTCAAGGCGGACGCCTACGGCCACGGGGCGGTGCCCGTAGCCCGGTGCCTGCAAAGGAACGGAGTCCGGGCCTTCGCCGTGGCCTGCCTGGCCGAGGGCATCCGGCTGCGGAAGGCGGGCGTCCGGGGGACCATCCTCATCCTGGGCTATACCCCGGCGGAGGAGGTCCCCCTGCTGCGCCGCTGGCATCTGACCCAGGCGGTGGCCGACGAGGCCCACGGACGGGCCCTGGCCAGTGCGGGGGGCCGGGTGCGGGTGCACCTGGCCCTGGACACGGGGATGCACCGCCTGGGCATCCCGGCAGAGGACCATAAAGCCATCGCCCGGCTGTACCGGCTCCGCAACTTGGACATCCGGGGCGTGTTCTCCCACCTATGCGTGTCAGACAGCCTGGAGCCGGAGGATGCAGCCTATACCCAGCGCCAGCTGGAGTTATTTTACGATACTTTGGACTGGATGCGGGAGCATGGGCTCGACCCAGGCAAGGTCCACATCCAGGCCAGCTACGGCATCTGGGACCTGCCGCCCCAGCCCTGCGCCTACGCCCGGGCGGGCATCGCCCTGTACGGGGTGCAAAGTACCTCCGGCCCGGTCCGCCGTGCCCTGGACCTGCGCCCGGCCCTCTCCCTCCGGGCCAGGGTGGCCTCGGTGCGCACCCTGGCTCCGGGAGAGGGGGCGGGGTATGGCCTGGCCTTTCACGCCCGGCGGGAGACCAAACTGGCCGTGGTGACCATCGGCTACGCCGACGGCCTGCCCCGCTGTCTGTCCCGGCAGGGCGGGGAGGTGCTGATCCGGGGCCGCCGGTGCCCCATGGTGGGGCGCATGTGCATGGACCAGCTGCTGGTGGATGTGACGGATGTGCCCGGCGCGCGCGCCGGCGACGTGGCCACAGTGATCGGCCGGGACGGCGGCCAGGCCATTTCAGCGGAGGAAGTGGCGGCACAGTGCCACACCATCACCAACGAGCTGCTCTCCCGGCTGGGGCCCCGGCTGGAGCTGGTCTAGCCCCCGGTCCCGGCTCTCCCTCCCCGACTCCGCAGCTCTCACGCGTTTCTCTCCCCCAGGCGGCCCTTCTGCGGGCCTGCCTGGGGGATGTTCTTTTTCTGGCAAAGTGTTTCCAAAAAGTTTACAGTTCTCCCCTCCCCCTTTTCAGCTTATCTTCAGCCCGCCGCATTACAATGAGACTGCCGCCCTGGGGCGGTGAATGGAAAAGAAGGAGGTCCCGTCATTGATCGAGGTCAAGCACTTGACAAAACGGTACGGCGATCATACCGCCGTATCCGACCTGACCTTTTCCGTGGAGGAAGGGCAGGTCTATGGCTTTCTCGGCCCAAACGGAGCGGGCAAGTCCACCACAATGAACATCATGACCGGCTGCCTGGCCGCCACCTCGGGAGAGGTGACCATCGGAGGATATGACATCTTCGAGGACGCCAAGCAGGCCAAGCGCCTCATCGGCTACCTGCCGGAGCAGCCGCCGCTGTATCTGGACCGCACCCCCTGGGAGTATCTGACCTTCGTGGCCAGGGCCAAGGGCATCCCCCAAAAGGAGATCGAGGGCCAGATCCGCAAGGCCATGGAGGCCACCGGCATCGGCCATGTGGCCCACCGGCTCATCAAGAACCTGTCCAAGGGCTATAAGCAGCGGGTGGGCATCGCCCAGGCCCTGCTGGGCGACCCCAAGGTCATCATCCTGGACGAGCCCACCGTGGGCCTGGACCCCAGGCAGATCATCGAGATCCGGGACCTGATCCAGTCTCTGGCAGAAAGCCACACCGTCATCCTCAGCAGCCATATCCTGTCCGAGGTCCAGGCGGTGTGCCACACCATCCTCATCATCTCCGGCGGCAAACTGGTGGCCTGCGACACGCCGGAGAACCTGGAAAAGCTCTTCGCCGGCACCACCACCGTGGAGCTCACCGCCGAGTGCACCGAGGCGGAGGCCCGCTCCATCCTGGCTCCCATCGGCGCGGAGCGCCTCACCGTGACCGGACAGGATGACGGCCGCTGCCAGGCCGTGCTGGAGACCGGCGGGGACGACAGCGTGTGCCGGGATATCTTTTTCGCCTTCAGCCGGGCCGGCCGCCCCATCCTTCGCATGACCACCGCCCGGGCAAGCCTGGAGGATATCTTCATCGAGCTCACCGCCGGCCAGGCGGACGCCCAGGCCGAGCCCTCGGCCGACGACGCGGAGGACGAGGAGTTCCAGCTGGACGATAACGCGCTGCTGGAAGACCCGGGCGCGCCGGGAAAGGAGGATGATGAGACATGACCGCCATCTTGCGCCATGAGCTGTCCTCCTACTTCACCAATGTCACCGGCTATGTGTTTGGCGCGTTTTTGCTGCTCTTCGCCGGCATCTACACCATGGTCATCAACCTGCAAAGCGCTTCCCCCTACTTTGAATATGTGCTGATGAACATGGACTTTATCTTCCTCATCATCGTCCCCATCCTCACCATGCGGGTCATCGCCGAGGAGCGCCGGCAGAAGACCGACCAGCTGCTCTACTCCCTGCCCCTGACCATGACCCAGGTGGCCCTGGGCAAATACCTGGCCATGCTGGTCATCTTCCTCATCCCGGTGGCCATCATCGGGGTGTACCCCCTGGTGCTCACCGCCTTTGGGGATGTGTACCTCCCCGCGGCCTACGGCGCCCTGGTGGGCTTTTTCTTCCTGGGGGCCAGCCTCATCGCCATCGGCATGTTCATCTCCTCCCTGACGGAGAGCCAAGCGGTGGCCGCCGGGCTGTGCTTTGTGGTCATGCTGGTCAACTACTTTATCTCCAGCCTGGCCAGCTACGTGCCCACCACCGCCTTCGCCTCCTTCCTGTGCATCGCCGTGTGCATCCTGCTGCTGGGGCTCATCTTCCGGGCCCTGACCCGAAACGGCTTTGCCGCCCTGGTGCTCACCGTGGTGCTGGAGTGCGGCCTGACGGCGGCCTACACCCTCCGCAGCAGCGATTTCCAGGGCCTGTTCCCCGATCTGATGGAGCAGCTGTCCCTCTTTGACCGCTTCTACGAGTTCGTCAACGGCACCTTTGACCTGACCACCATCGGGTACTATCTCACCATCATCGCCGTGTTCGTGTTCCTGACGGTGCAATCTCTGGAGAAACGGAGGTGGAGCGAATGAAAAAGCCCTCTAAAGCCGGCTTGAAGGCGCGCCTGGCCTCGGTCAAGGCCTCTTTCCGCACCCGCTCCTTCCGGGTGGGCGGATACAGCGTATTCGCCGTGCTCATCGTGGCCGCCATTGCCGTGGCGGCAAATGTGCTGGCCGGGGCCCTGCCTGAAAGCTGGACCCAGTTCGACCTGACTTCCACCCAGCTGTTCACCCTGTCCGACCAGACCACGCAGCTGGTCCAGGACCTGGACACCGAGGTGGAGGTCTACTGGGTGGTCCAGAGCGGCGGAGAGGATGACACCCTGGGCACCCTTCTCGACCGTTACGACGGCCTGAGCGACCAGCTCACCGTGACCCAGGTGGACCCGGACGTGTCCCCCACCTTCGTCCAGCAATATGTGGGCGACAGTACGCTGACCAACAACAGCCTTATCGTGGTGTGCGGCGAACGCTCCACCTATGTCAGCTACAATGACGTCTACGAGTACGACCTGACCAACTACTACACCACCGGTGAATATGACGTGAACTTCGCCGGGGAGAGCGCTCTCACCTCTGCCATCGACTATGTCACCAGCGAGGACCTGCCCAAGGTCTACACCCTCACCGGACACGGGGAGGGGGAACTGAGCTCCACCTTCCAAAATGCCGTGGAGAAGGAGAACATCGATCTGGCCGAGCTTTCCCTGCTCACCGAGGAGGGCGTGCCCGAGGACGCGGACTGCGTGCTCATCTATGACCCCCAGACCGACATCTCTCAGGACGAGCTGGAGATGCTCCAGGAATACCTCCAGGCCGGGGGCAACCTCTTCCTCATCACCGACCCCCCGGAGGACGGCAGCACCCGGCCCAACCTGGACGCGCTGATGGCAGACTACGGCGTGTCCGCCGCGGAGGGCATCGTCCTGGAGGGCAGCCAGAGCAACTATTTCCGCTATCCCTACTATCTGCTGCCCACCATCAGCTCCCACACCATCACCTCCCCCCTGCGGGACGGGGGCTACTACGTGCTGCTGTCCATCGCCCAGGGGCTGACGGTGTCTGATGACCTGCCCGACGGCATCAGCGTGTCCCAGTTGCTCACCACCTCCGACTCCGCCTTCTCCAAGCTCGACGGGTGGAACCTGTCCACCTATGACAAGGAGGAGGGGGATGTGGACGGCCCCTTTGCCCTGGCTGTGGCGGTCACCGATGAGATCGACGACGACACCCAGTCACACATCGTGTGGGTGTCCTCCGCCTCCCTGCTGGACGACAGCGTCAACGAGATGGTGTCCGGCAGCAACCAGGATCTGTTCCTCAACGCCCTGAGCTGGATGTGCGGCCAGGAGGAGGGCATCACCATCCACGCCAAGAGCATTTCCACCGACTACCTGACGGTGGACAGCGCCACCGCCTCCACCATGACCGCCGTCATCATCGGCATCATCCCCCTGTGCTTCCTGGGGGCGGGCATCTTCATCTGGTTCAGGAGGAAACGCCAATGAAACGAGGAAAAAAACTGCTGTTCCTGCTGCTGGCCCTGGTGG
>JAHZFC010000006.1:0-22445 GCA_019421525.1 Clostridiales bacterium | reverse complement strand
AGACGGCGGAGGAAGAGACGAGCACCGTGGTCTTCTCCCTGGATACCAGCGCCATCACCGCCCTGTCCTGGACCTATGACGGGGAGGCCGTCGCCCTGTCCTATGCCGATGAGACGTGGAACTACGAGGACCCAGACTGCCCCATCGACCAGAGCTACCCGGAGAACATGGCCTACGCCCTGGAGGAGATCACCTCCGACCGGACCATCGAGGCCCCTGAGGACCTGTCGGAATACGGTCTGGACGAGCCCCAGTGCACCATCGACATCACCGCCGGGGAGGACAGCTACCAGCTGCTCATCGGCGACGAGACCACTCTGGACGGCCTGCTGTACCTGTCCACCGGGGACGGGAACGTCTACCTGGTGAGCAGCGGCCTGCTCAGTGCCTTCAGCTACGGCCTGTACGACATCATCGACATGGAGACCATCCCCTCCATCACCGACGTGAGCTCCTTCACCATCAGCCGGGCCTCCGACAGCCTGGAGCTGGTCTATCTGGAGGACAGCGGCCTTGCGTACAGCAGCGAATATGTCTGGTTCCTCCAGGATGGGGAGGACTCCCTCACCCTGGACACCGATGGGGTGGAGGAGCTGCTGGGCTCCGTGACCGGCCTGAGCTGGGACTCCTGCGTCAGCTACAACGCCGCAGAGGACGACCTGGCCGCCTATGGCCTGGACGCGCCGGCGGTGACGGTCACCATCAACTACACCGAGACGGTGACGGTGGACACCGGCGAGACCGACGAGGACGGCAACGCCGTCACCGAGCAGCAGGAGCGGGACGCCGCCTTCACCCTGGAGCTGGGCAGCTATACCGACGACGGCTACTATGCCCGCATCTCCGGCTCCAGCATGGTCTACCTGGTGGACGGCTCGGTGTGCGACGGCCTGCTCTACGCCACCTACGACAGCCTGCGGCCCGATGAGGTGCTGGCCATGGAGGGGGACGCGCTCACCCCACCCACCGGGACCCTGGACGGCCAGACATATAAGAGCGAAACGACCACCCAGACCGTGGAGGATGAGGACGGCGAGACCAGTGAGGAGACCGTCTACCTCCTGGACGGCGAAGAGGTGGACGCCGAGAGCGTGGAGCAGCTGATGTCCAGTCTGGACGCCATGGAGTCCACCGGCAGCGTTGACAATGCCGCCCCGGGCGCCCAGGAGCTGCGCTTTACCTTCCACCAGGACAGCGAGAGCTGGCCCCAGGTAGAGCTGGTGTTCTACCAGTACGACAGCTCCACCTGCCTGGTGAGCCTCAACGGAGAGGCCCGCCTGCTGGTGGACCGGGCGGATGTGACCGACCTGGCTGATACGGTGGCCGAGCTGCTGCCGGAATAAGCCCTTTCCCGAAACCGCACAGGCCGCCGGGCCGCTGCTGCGTGCAGCGGCCCGGCGGCCTTTTCCCGGTCAGGCGGGGCACTGCCTGCCTGTGTGGTCGATGGTGTAGTCCCCGTCCAGGATCAGCTGGGAGATGGGGACGAACTGGTACCCCTCCTGGAGCAGGGCCTCGATGATGGCGGGCAGGGCCTCCGGGGTGTGAAGGGCGGCGTTGTGGAACAGCACGATAGACCCTGGCTGGACCTTGGAGGTGACCCGCTTTGTGATCTCCTCCGCCGACAGGTCCTTCCAGTCCAGGCTGTCCACATCCCACTGGATGGGCTCCATGCCCAGGGCGCGCACGGCGTTGATCACATGGTCGTCATACTCCCCGTAGGGGCAGCGGAACAGGGTGGGCCGCACCCCGGTGACCGCCTCGATCTTGTCGTTGCACGCGTTCAGGTCGGCGGTGATCTCCTCGGTGGACAGGCTGTTGAAGTGGGCGTGGTCGTTGGAGTGGCTCATCACCTCGTGGTCCGCGTCGTGGAGGGCCTTCACCGATTCGGGGTATTTGTCCACCCACTCCCCCACCACGAAAAAGGTGGCCTTGATGCCATACTTGCCCAGGATGTCGATGAGCTGCTGGGTGTCCTCGTTGCCCCAGGCCGCGTCGAAGGAGATGGACAGCACCTTGTAGTCCTTCTCCACGCAGTAGATGGGCAGCTGGCGGGTGGCGGCGGACGCCCCCACCACCGCCGGGTGGTTGACCACGCATAAGATCAGGATGGCCGCCAGCAGGCAGCCCGCCGCCGCCCACCACTTCCGGCGCAAAAAGATGACTTTCACTTGCTTCATAGGCGTTCCCTCCGTTTGTCTGCGTTGGTACACTCTATGCGCCCCAGGCGGGGTTGATGTGCCTGGCCAGTTGTGGTATATTGGATCTGTCGACCGATCTGCATTTCCATAAGGAGGCTTTCCCATGAATCAAAACCAGGACTTCCGGTTTCTCCATTACCCTCTCCCCCCGGACGTCGTCCGCCTGCGGGAGAGCGGCGACCTGAACGGCGCCATCCGCCTGATCGACAAGGCCCTGGCGGAAAATACCCGCCCGGAGATGGCCGCCCGGCTCCGGGTGGAGCGGGAGCGGCTCGTCCGGCTGCCCGCCGAGTACCCCTATCCCAAAGATCAGGCCATGGCCATGATGCGCAAGGAGTGGCCCGACATGACCGATGAGCAGTTCCAGGCCCTCATGGACAACGGCCGGGTGGACTGGCGCTTTCTCAACGGCCAGATCTTCTGCCACGACGACTTTATCGAGACCTCCCGCAACTACCCTCTGGAGGCCCCCGGCCTCCAGAGCGAGACGGAGGACACCTCAGCCCGGGACCAGATGCTCGCCCGGATGAAGGCGGAGGGGGGGCTGGCCGCCCGCATCACCATCCGCGCCTCCATCCAGCCCAGGGAGCATTCCCCCGGCGCCCGCGTCCAGGCCTGGCTGCCCATCCCCGCCGCCTGCCCCCAGCAGAGCGAGATCGAGCTGCTGGAGGTCACCGAGGGCGGCCAGCCCGCTCCAGTGGACGCCCCCCAGCGCACCCTCTACTGGGACAGCCGGGAGCGGGATCAGTTCTCCGTCACCTACCGCTACCTGATCCGGGCTCCCTATGTGGACCTGTCCCACCTCTCCGCCGACCCGGTGCAGCCTGACTTCTGCCTGGATGAGGAGCCCCCCCACATCCTGTTCACCCCCTACCTGCGGGACCTGACCGCCCGCATCACTTCAGGCTGCTCCAACGCCATGGAAAAGGCCCGGGCCATCTATGACTATGTCACGGGGACCATCGACTACCGCTACCAGCCCAGCTACTTCCAGCTGGAGCCCATCGCCGAGCTGTGCGCCCGCCAGCTCCGGGGGGACTGCGGCGTGATGGCCGTGCTGTTCATCACCCTGTGCCGCATCGCCGGCATCCCCGCCCAGTGGCAGAGCGGCCTGTCCGTCAAGCCCGGCTACGCCGGGTGCCACGACTGGGCCATGTTCTACGTCGCCCCCCACGGCTGGCTGTGGGCCGACCCCTCCTTCGGCTCCGGCGCCCGCCGGGCCGGGGACCAGGCCCGCCGGGACCACTACTTCGGCAATCTGGACCCCTGCCGGATGGTGGCCAACCGGGTCTTCATGGCACCCCTCACGCCCCCCGACCCGGCGTGGCGCAGCGACCCCACCGACAACCAGCTGGGTGAGATGGTGGTCAATGGCCGCGGCCTGCTGGGCTCCGAGATGGTCCGCAAGGTGGAGACGCTGGACTTCGAGTACCTGCCCTATTGACTGCCCCACCGTCGAAAAAGGCAAGCCTTTTCCGACGGGTAGGTCGCGGCCGAAAACGGATCTCGATCCCTTCGCGCCTGTGGGCGCGAACTCTGTGAGGCTTTTTGACAAGCTAAAGCCCGCCTGGTGCTTTCCAGGCGGGCTTTGTTGCGGCCGTTTTGATGGCTCTTTGTATTTTTTCTCAGATCTTTACCGGACCGTTTTCATACACATAGGAGATCCTCCCATCCTGCCACTGGACAGACAGGTCGCAGGCCACGTTCTGACTGGGGTCCGGGTGGCCCGCCCACAGGCGGTAGAGGGTGGGCAGGAACACCGGCCAGCGGCTGGCCTCATACTCGGCGTGGATGGCCCGGGCCTCGTCGGAGGGGGCGGAGCTGGGGTCGGCCAGCACGAAATCCGGGGGCATGGAGCATTTCGTGTTGACGATGGCGCAGGTGTAGTGGGCGGTGCCGCCCTGGGCCCGGTCCCACATGTGGATGGTCATGTCGCACAGCTCCTCCTTCTGGTTGAAGGTGCCCTCCACGATGACATGGCCCATGCTGGTGGTGAAGGGGTAGTAGTCCAGCCCCAGGCGGAAGATCTGCACCCCGTCCCCGCCGAACACCGGCCCGCCGGGCACCATGGCCTCGGAGATCATGTGAGAGGAGGCCAGGAAGCCCACCTCACCCGGAGAGCGCACCCAGTTGAACCGCTTGTGGGCGGCGGGGGCCCAGAGGTAGTAGCCCTTCTCCATGTTGGCCCACCACCAGTCCAGCATCTCCGGCTCCACCCCGGGCAGAAGGTGCTGGCAGGGGCTGGCCACTGCCCAGCCCTTGTCCCGGGCCTCCTGGGTCAGCTGAAGATCGGGCAGGGGCGGCTGGGGCCGCCGCAGGGGGGTGAACTCCGGTTGGGGCACGTGGATGTTCTCTTGGAAGGGGATGTAAGTCTGTCCGCCGTTGGGGACATAATTCAGATCGGCCATATCTTTCACTCCTGACAGGTTTTTCTTCTATTTTACACCGATCTTCCCCGCCCGGCAACGGCTTTTTCCTTCCCCTTCTCCGCCGTTTCCCGTACCCGTGCAAACAGCCAGGCCAAAAAGGGGTACATCCCCTCTCCCTTCCGCTCCGCCGCCTGGGGATCCCGCCCCTCCAGCTTCTGCCGGAGCAGGTACAGCGCCCGGCGCACATGGAAGATGCGGCGGCCGTAGGCCTCGGCCACCATGGCCAGCATAGCCGGGCTGGGCTCCACCCCCTCCACCCGGTACAGGTGGTAGCACTCCGTCAGGTAATAGGGACCGCTGGCCCGGCCCAGCTCGATATCCATCTGCTCCAGATAGGTCTCGATCTCCCCGACGGCGTCAAGCTCCCGCAGAAACTGAGGGTCTCTCGCCAGCTGGTCCCAGCGCTGCTTGATCTCCCTCATCACCTCATCCCACTCGTCCTGGATCTGCACGCGGCCCCCTCCTCCATCGTATCCTCTCTTTACAAGGGCTGACGCCCTTGGCTCTCTGACCAAAGGCTGTCGCCTTTGGGAACGTGTTTTCCCGACCCCATTTCTTTTGACAGCCAAAGCAAGGGTATCACCCTTGCCACCCATTGAGGCCATGGCTGGCCTCCGGCGGGTGACTTTCTAAACGATTAGAAAGTCACCAAAGAATCGCCGGGGGACGTCCGCGGCGGACTACGGCCACCTCGTCCTCGCAAAGTCCGCTCCACTCCATTTCCGCCTGACGGCGAAAATTACGTTCGCTCCCTTGCTCGTCCTCTCCCCACAAAGGCCGCTTGGCCTTTGTGGGGCCCCCAGCCGAGTGGCCTAGGTCCTTAGCGTCCTTTCCCCCGGACCCCATTTTTTACGGGGGAGCAGGATAAGAAGTGCATACGCCTATTTCCGGCGCGCAAAGTCAGGACACTCAAAGCGCCGCTTTCCGCTGCCGCTCCATCACACCGGTTTGTAGTGCCGACGGTCTACCCAACAGCGCCTGGTTCGGGCGGAAATAGAGCGGTGCCTGCGGCCCACGGGAGAGCGCCTGGCCGGGATGGCCCGTCGGCAGCAGGCGTGTCCTGTAGGCCCGGCATGTTACCACGACCGCCAGGAGAGCGGCAGCGGAAAATAGTGGCTTCGAGTGTCGGCTTACCCCAACGCCGGAAATAGAACGGTGCACCATCCTATCCTGGGCTCCCGTAAAAACGGGGGTCCTTAGGGGGTGCGGGCGCTATGGACGAAAGCGCGTCCTTTGCGCTTGAAGTTCATCCGCGCCCAACCCCCGGCGTGCTTTTGCCTACTTTTCGCACGAGCGAAAAGTAGGTCGCCGCAAGGCGAAACCTTGCAGGTGCCAGAGGCCCGGCTGGGTCTCATGGGGTTGCAAGGGTGTCATCCCTTGATGCAAGATATTGTTTTCTTTTATTATATCTTTTTTCTTTTGTTTACGCAAGTGCGTATACGTTAAAACGTAAATTTCGATACTATTGCCTAAAGAGGTGATAGTATGTCGGCGGTAAAAACTGCGGTGGTTGCCCGCTTCAAAGACCTGTGCGCACAGCGCGGCTGGACCGCCAACATGCTGGCGACGGAATCTGGTATCACCGCTTCTACGGTATATAGCCTGCTGGACCCCAGCCGGGGGACGGCCACGATCGACACGATCAAAATTCTGTGTGATGGCCTTGGCATCACATTAGGAGAGTTTTTCAGTACGCCGGAATTTGATGATCTGGAACAGGAGATCAAATAAAACGGACCGCTCCGCGCGCCTTGCGTGGAACGGTCCTTTTTTTCATTTCCTCACGTCGATCTTGACCACGATGACCGTCCGGTCATCCCCTCCCCCTGCCTTGTCCCGGCTGTCGGCCAGCAGGCGGCCGGCCAGCTCCTGGGGGGACAGGCCGTCGAACTCCTCCAGGGCCTGCCGCAGCCAGCCGTCCTCCTGTCCGGCGGTGATGCCGTCGCTGACCATCACCACGCAGTCCCCAGCCTGGAGCTCCAGAGGGAACACGTCGGGCTCCCCCTCCGGCTGGGGCACCAGCCCGGCGGGCAGGGCGGAGCCGGACAGCCGCTCCACCTGGTCCCCCCGGCGCAGGTAGGTGGGGGCCGCCCCCAGCTTAAACACCGCGCCCCGCCCGGTGAACAGGTCGAGCTGCATCAGGTCCACGGTGGTGAAGCCCCCCTCCGCCTCGCCCCGGAGGGCCAGGGCCTCCCCCACGGTCTTGAGGGCGGAGCGGGGGGCCATCCCCGCCCGGAGGAATTTCTCCAGCAGCCGCAGGGCGCCGTCGCTGTCCTGGCGGGCGGCCAGGCCGCTGCCCATGCCGTCGCACAGCAGGAGGTACAGCCGCCCGGCGTCGTCCTTGAACCAGGCCCCGGAGTCGCCGCTCACCGGCATCCCGTCCCGGCCCAGCGCCGCCACCCCGGCCACCGCCATCAGCGGCTCCCGCTGGGCCAGGCGCAGGGTGCCCGCCGGGCTGTCCTCCACCTGGAGGGGGCAGTCCATGAGCTGCTCCAGGGCGGCCAGCTGCTCGCCCTCGGCCAGCTTCTCGATGTCCCGGCCCTCCAGCTCCAGCCGCAGGTGGCGGTGCTCGTCGTTGAACACGGCGCACCGGCCCTCCAGCCCCAGGGCGGCCAGCCGCTGCTTGACCTGCCGCTGACGGCGCACGTCCACCGTCAGCTCGGCGGACACCTCCGCCGCCGCCCGCTCCAGCACCCCGGCCAGCTGGCCGTACTGGGCGCACACCGCCGCCCGGCTCTCCCGCACCCGGCTGTCATACCGGCGGCGGACCAGCAGGCTCTCCAGCTCCTGGTTGGCCGCGTCCAGAAAGGGGCGGAAGTGGGCGCAGCGGTCGGCAAACCAGCCGGGAAAGTCCTCCGGCTCCCCCTCTCCCCGGTCCAGCATCCGGGGCAGGGCGTCGCACAGGGCCCCCCGGGTGGTCTGGTAGTCCTGCTGCCAGCACCGGGCGCACTGGGAGCACTTGGCGCACACCTTCTCCGCCGCCCGGTCGAAGAGCTTGGCCGCGTCCGCGTCGTTGAGGGGGGCGTTATACAGCCCCGTCAGACTGTCCGCCACCGCCCGGAAGGCCCCGGCGGTCTGCCGCAGGCGGCCGGCGGTGTAGGCCCGGGTGCGGCTGTCCTCCTCCCGGGCGCCCTCCTGCCGGACCAGCGCCCCCAGCCGCCGCAGCAGCTTGTCCGGCACCAGCAGAAAGATGACGGCGGCCGCCGCCACCTCCCACAGCAGGCCCACCTGGGGGTCCCCCGCCCAGGTCCACAGCACCGCCGCGGCGTTGGCCACCACATAGGCCAGCATGGAAAACAGCCGCCCCTGGCCGGAGAACACCCCGGTCATCAGCCCGGAGAAGGCGTAGGCCATGGTGTAATAGGGGGGCGAGGCGGCGGCGAAGTCCATGGCCAGACCGGCTGCCACTCCCACGGCGGAGCCCACGCCCACGCCGCCCTTCCACCCGGCGATCATCACCGCCAGGGCGGCCAGCACCCGGCCCACGGACAGGGCCTCTCCCACCGTCACCCGCTCCAGGGTCATGAGCAGGGTGGCCCCCAGCACCAGCACCCCCACCACCTGGCGCACGTTCAGCTGGGGCTCCTCCCGGCGCTCCTCCCAGAGGTCGAAGGCCAGGCGGTAGAAGTACACCGCCCCGGCGGTCATGACCACCTCGGTGACGAAGTAGATGATCTTCTCCCCGTCCCAGCCCCCGGCGGACAGGTAGACGAAGCCCACCAGCCCGTTGAGGGCGGCGGACACCAGGGGCATGAACCATGGCCGTCGGTAGATGCGGAAGTCATACATGGCCATGGCCACGGCAAAGATCATCATGGCCGCCGCGATGTACCGCAGCCCCTCCAGGAACCCCTGGAAGGACAGGTAGCCCAGGGCCGCCCCCAGCAGGGTGATGAACCCCTCCAGCCCGGAGCCCGCCACCCCCACCATGGCCAGGGCGAACAGGGCGTGTCCGCCGAAGATCTCAGTCCCCGCCAGGGCGGCGGCCAGCAGAAAGCGGATGGCGCACTCGCTCAGGCGCATGACCACGTTCAGGCGCAGCTGCCTCCTCCCCCGCCTGCGGCGGGTCTCCTCTTTTGCAGTCATGGTCCGTCCCCTCCTTGGATGGCTCCAGGCGGCTTGTCCGCCAGTGATCTTCCCCCCGATGAGGGAAATTTTGCGTCTGTCTGTGAGTATACTCCATTTTCTGGAAAAATCAGGTCGGAAGCTGTCTTGCGTCTGCCGCTTCCTTGTGTTAAAATATGATGGAAATGCCTGCAAAGGAGTACACCAGTGAAGATCGGCAATGTGACCCTAGATACCAAGATCGCCCTGGCCCCCATGGCCGGGGTGACCGACCTGGCCTTCCGCACCGTGTGCCGGGAGCTGTCCGGCTGCTATACCGTCACCGAGATGGTCAGCGCCAAGGCCCTGTGCTATGGGGATAAAAAGACCGCCTCCCTGCTGAAGCTGGGGGCGGGGGAACGGCCCGCCGCCGTCCAGATCTTTGGCAGCGACGAGGCCTGTATGGAAAAGGGGGCCGCCCTGGCCCTGGAGCAGTCCGGGGCGGACATCATCGACATCAACATGGGCTGCCCGGTGCCCAAGGTGGCCCAGAGCGGGGACGGCTCCGCCCTGATGCGGGACCCGGACAAGGCCGCCCGCATCGCCGCCGCCGTGGTCCGGGGGGCCGCCGGAAGGCCGGTCACCGTCAAGTTCCGCCTGGGCTGGGACAAGGGCTCCATCAACTGCGTGGAGTTCGCCAGGCGCCTGGAGGGGGCGGGGGTGTCCGCCGTGGCCGTCCACGGCCGCACCCGGACCCAGATGTATTCCGGCACCGCCAACTGGGACTACATCCGGGCGGTGAAGGAGGCGGTGTCCATCCCTGTCATCGCCAACGGCGACGTGTTTGAGGCCAGGGACGCCGTGCGCATCCTGCGCTGCACCGGGGCGGACATGGCCATGGTGGGCCGGGGGGTGTTCGGCAATCCCTGGCTGCTGGAGCAGTGCGCCGCCGCTGTGGAGGGCCGGGACATCCCTGAGCTGCCCCCCCTGGCCCAGGGGTGTGACACGGCGGTGCGGCAGTTCGAGCTGGCCATGGAGCAGAAGGGGGAGCGCATCGCCTGCCTGGAGATGCGCCGGCACTACGCCTGGTACCTGAAGGGGGTGCCCTACGCCTCCTACTGGAAGGGGCAGATCAGCCAGCTCCAGACCGCCGAGGACGTATACCGGGTCACCGCGGGCATCAAGCGGGACCTGAGATGATCTGGACATAACCACGGGCAGGGGAAGGGAGGCGCCGTCATGCCCACTGATGAGACACAACTGATCCGCCGGGCCCAGGGCGGCGACCGGGACGCCTTCGCCCAGCTGCTGGCGCGGTTTGAAAAGCCGGTGTATCACCAGGCTCTGCGTATGGTGGGCCATGCCGAGGACGCCGCCGACCTGACCCAGGAGGTCTTTCTCAAGGTGTGGCAGGGCCTGCCCAGCTTCCAGGGGGACAGCTCCTTCTCCACCTGGCTGTACCGGCTGACCAGCAACGCCTGCATCGACTTTCTCCGCCGGGAGAAGCGCCGCCGGGGCACCCTGTCCCTGGACGATGAGGAGCGGGAGCTGGCCGCCCAGCTGCCCGACCCCGCACCCACCCCCCAGCGGGCCCTGGAGCAGCGGGAGCTCCGCCAGGCCCTGGCAGAAGGGCTGGCACAGCTGTCCGACGAGCACCGGCAGGTGCTCATCCTCCGGGAGCTCAACGGCCTGTCCTACGACGAGATCGCCCAGGCGCTGTGCCTGTCCCCCGGAACGGTGAAGTCCCGCATCGCCCGGGCCCGCTTGTCCCTTGCAAAATTTTTGCGAAAAAACGGGAACTTTTCCGGTCCCCCTTCGTCTATGGAGACAAAGAGATGAATTTGGCCTTATCAAGACCGGACTTGACTTGTGAGGAGGTGACCTGCCATGAACTGTGACCAGGCGCTGGAGGCGATCAGCGCCGCCCTGGACGGGGAGCTGTCCGCCAAGGAGCGCGCCCAGCTGGAAGCGCACCTGGCCCATTGTCCCTCCTGTGCCGCCCTGTTCGACGAGCTGGCCGGCCAGTCCCGGCTGCTGCGCCAGCTGGACTGCCAGGTGCCCGAGGGCCTGTCAGCGGAGATCCTGTCCTCCCTGCCCGAGCAGGTCACGCCCGCCCGGCGCTTTCGGGCCGGCCGCTGGCGGCGGTGGGGGACGGTGGCCGCCTGCGCCGTGCTGGTGCTGTGGGCCGGCCTGGCCCTCCCCTTTGGACAGGAGGAGGACGCCCCCGACACCGCCGACCTGGGCAGCAGCACCGCCCAGTACAACATGGGCGACGCCCCTGCCCCTGAGCAGTTCTCGGTGGATGGCGCCATGCTCCCGGATGGGCAGTCCGGCACGGACGAGGCCTCCCTCCAGGCCGGGGAGCGGGCGGCCAGCGCGATGGGAGACGTCTATGTCCTGACCATCCCCGCCTCCAAGGCGGTGGACGAAACTGCCGCCCAGGTGCTCACCACCGCCCAGGCGCTGGAGGACTGTCTGACCGGCTATGCCGTTTCCGAGCAGACGGAGCTGCTGGCCCAGTACCCCGACACCTATTTCGACGGCGCCGTCCTGATCGCCGCCGCCGTAGCCAGCGCGGACACGCCCACAGTGGAGGATATCGTCACCGCGGAAAACGGATATGAGCTGGTCATCCGGCGTCGGGCGCCGGATGGCGCGGCAGACAGCGGGACCGCCTGGCTGCTGCTCATCGAGGCGGACGACTCCGTCACCCCGGAGGACACCGTCACCGTGGTGCTGGAGGAAGCATAAAACGACCGGAGGACCGGAAGCGTCCTCCGGTCCTTTTCTTTCCGGGCCGTTTTTTCAGATCAGGGAAATAATGCTTTCCTTCCGGACGATTTCGTAGTAAAATATCATTTATCCAATGGAAGCGCCTCGGCGCTGATCCTCTTACCCGGTTTTGTGGAGGTCATTATGCAGCTTTCGGACATTTCTCTGGGCGCGGCGCTGTCCGCCTCCCCCAGCCAGGCGGCCTCTGCCGCCCCTACCCTGGGCGAGCGCATCCAGGACGCCTGGGACGCGGTGGTCTACGGTGTGAGCTGGTTCTTCGGCAGCATGGAGCCGGCCGGCATCTGGGCCATCCCCACCCTGGCGGCGGCCATCGCCTTTTTCGTATACTTCTGGAAGGTCTCCGCCCCCCGAAAGAACTCCCTGGAGTGGATCGCCATGGCCGAGGCCCAGCCCCGGCAGATGACCCTCTCCCTCAAGCGGCACCCCTTTGTGAAAAAGGATGTGCTGCCCATGCTGCTGGTGACGGTGATCTACGCCGTCACCGCCTTCTTCCAGCTGGGCAACACCCACGCCCCCCAGAGCTATACCATCTTCGATGACGACACCTCCATCAGCTTTTCCTTCAGCCAGGTGGTGGATGTGAGCAAGATCTCCTTCTTCACCGTCATCGGCACTGGCTCCTATACCCTGGAGTACTCCGCCGACGGGGTGAACTGGTCCAGCCTGGAGCTGGACCAGCCCTATAACTCCCTGCTCAAGTGGGAGGTGAAGGACCTGAACGCGGCGGAAGATGAGGGCGAGGTGCCCATCGGCACCATCTCCGCCCGGCTGTTCCGCATCTCCGCGTCCGACATCGACCGGGCCGAGGGGCTGTGGCTGGGGGAGCTGGTGCTGTGGAACAACGACAGCACAGCCCTCACCCCCACCTATGTGGACGAGGCGGGCGCGGCCCTCTTTGACGAGCCGGAGGAGTGGACCAACAAGTCCACCTACATGAACTCCTCCTACTTCGACGAGATCTACCACCCCCGCACCGCCCTGGAGCATCTGAACAACGTCTATCCCTACGAGGTGTCCCACCCGCCCCTGGGCAAGCTCATCATCTCCCTGGGCATCCTGATGTTCGGCATGACCCCCTTCGGCTGGCGGTTCATGGGCACATTGTTCGGCGTGCTCATGCTGCCCATCCTGTATGTGTTCCTGAAAAACCTCTTCGGCAAGACATCGGTGGCCGTGTGCGGCACCTGCCTGTTCGCCTTTGACTTCATGCACCTGGTGCAGACCCGCATCGCCACCATCGACACCTACGGGGTGTTCTTCATCCTGGTGTCCTACTACTTCATGTACCGCTGGCTCACCGTCCCGGCGGGCACCAAGCTGCGCAAGTCCGTCCCCTCCCTGTTCTTGTGCGGGCTGTTCTGGGGCATCGGCTGCGCCAGCAAGTGGACCGTGGTGTACGCCGGGCTGGGCCTGGCCCTGCTATGGCTGCTGGGGCTCATCTTCAAGGGCCGGGAGTGGCGGCAGCTGGCCGCCCGGGAGGACCCCATGGGCATGGCCCCGGCGCTGCCCAGGTTCGGCGCCCATGTGGCCGGAACCATAGGACTGTCTGTATTATTCTTTGTTGTGATCCCCGTTTGTATCTATGTGGCCGCCTATATCCCCTACGCCACCGCCGCTGCGGCCCGGGACGGTACCCCCTTCACCCTCCAGAGCCTGCTGAGCATCGTGTGGGACAACCAGGTGTTCATGCTCACCTACCACCAGGGCGTCCACACCCCCCACCCCTACGAGTCCTACTGGTACGAATGGATCTTCGACGGCCGGCCCATCCTGTACTACCGGGACCTGGACTACGCCAACACGGAGGGCATCAAGAGCCTGTTCGCCTCCTTCAACACCCCCCTGGTGTCCTGGACCGGGCTGCTGGCCTTCTTCGCCATGGTCATCGAGGCCATCCGGAAAAAGAGCGGCAAGGCCCTGTTCATCGTGATCGCCATCCTGTCCCAGTTCGTCCCCTGGCTGTTCATCGGCCGCATCCTGTTCGCCTACCACTACTTCCCCACCATCCTGTTCCTGGTGTTCGCCATCGCCTACCTCATGGACCGGATGATGGAGCGCCGCCGGGCGGGCTATGCCCTGGCGGTCTACGGCTTCACCGGCTACACCGTGGCGCTGTACGCCCTGTTCTATCCCGCCCTTATCGGCCTGTACACCCCACTGTGGTACAACTCCATCTTCCTGCGGTGGTTCCCCAGCTGGCCGCTGTGAGCGCGCAGGGATCCCGATCTGCAGACAAAGGCCCCGGAGCGCATGCTCCGGGGCCTTGCGTTATTTTTCCTGCTGATCGTCCTGTCCCCTCCGCGCCTTCTCCCTGCGGGATAGGATGACCGTCACCACGATCCCCGCCGCGATGCTGATCACCCCGACCACGATCATGAAGATCGCGCCGAGCCCTACAGGGCTGGTCAGCCCCAAGGTGTCCTCCATCATCTTGTTACCGGCATACCCCATATCGGGCATAGACTCCAGAGCTCGCAGGGTGATGACCAGGATAGCCCCCCCTGCGGCAATGAAGATCAGCCCGATCACCGTGCAGCGGACCAGGATCACCATTTTGAGCCCCCGGTCCAGCCATTTCCTTGTCTTGGGGGATATAGTATACGCAGGCGTCCGGGGCGGGTAGGGCTGGCCCTGTGGCTCCTGTTCCCTCTCCCGTTCCGCCTCCGGCTCCTCCTGGCTGAGCAGCTCGTCTGCGGTCACCCCGAAGGCCTTTGCCAGGGCCGCCAGCTTGTCCAGCTCCGGCGTGGCGTCCCCCAGCTCCCACTTGCTCACCGCCTGGCGGGACACCCCAACCCGGGCGGCCAGCTCCTCCTGGGACAGCTTGGCCCGTTTCCGGTAGTAATAGATCTTCTCGTTCAGCTTCATCCCGGTCCCTCCGTTCTCTATCGTCAGGTCTCTGGATACAGGATACCATGAAAAGGCGGTTGCGCGCCACCATCCGGGGCTGGAATGTTCCGCAACCAGTGGTTGCGAAGGCCTAGGACAGAAGGAACCCCTCACGCTCCAGCGCCTCCAGCACCCGCTGATAGGCCCCCTCGTCCGGGCAGGCGATGGTGTGCAGGTGGATGCCGTCGGTCAGGTCGGACAGGGGATGGGAGCGGCTTTTGGCTACTCTGCGTATAAATTCCGACACATCATACCGGGAGGACAGGTCCAGCCGCCCGGTGAGCTGGCCGTATACCGGGTGCTCCACCACCACGTCCAGCACCGTGCACCCCTGGTCCACCATGGCGTTGAGCTCCCCCTCCATCTCCTCCGGCCGGTGCTGGACGGCCACCTGCCGCACCAGCCCGGCGGCCCGGCGCACCACATAGCCCCGGGGGGTGGCGGTGATGTCCGCCCCGCCGGCCCGGAGCAGGGCCACGTCCCCTACGATGATCTGGCGGCTGACCCCCAGCTCCCCGGCCAGGGCGGTGGCGGACACCGGCTGGGCGGACTGTTCCAGCCGCTCCAGGATATGGGCTCTGCGCTGTTGGGCGTTCATGGGCTTCCCTCTTTTCCAAACAGGATGTCTTTGAGGGCAGTATAGCACAGCCGTGCCTCCGGTGGCAAGGGCGGGCGGGTTGTATTTTTCCCCCGAAGATGGTATGATGACCTTATCTCATCACAATGCCCCGAATGCGGGGCGGAAAGCGGGGAACTGATATGCCAGACAACACCCTACCCACCCAGGAGTGGCTCCGGCAGGAGCTGGACTTCATCAACGACACCATGGCCGCCACCCTCAACGGGCGGCTGAAGGCGGAGCTATTTAGCTGTGACGAGCAGGCCCAGGCGCTCACCCTCCGCTTTCCCCTCCAGGACTGGCAGGTCAACGGCCTGGGCACCCTCCACGGCGGCATGCTCAGCACCATGCTGGACCTGGCCATGAGCATGGCGGTGTACTGCTTCTCCCGGCAGACCATCCCGCCCACCATCTCCATGACCATCAACTACCTCCGCCCCGTCCCCATGGGAGAGGAGGGAGTGCTCATCCGGGCCCGGGTGACCTCCCTGGGGAAGCGCAACGCCACCGCCTACTGCGAGGCCGTCATCCCCGGCAGCGGCAAGGTGGCCTGCACCTCCATCGGCACCTACGCGGTCATCGCCAAAAAGGATTGACGCACAAGAACGGGGCGGCTCGATGGGGCCGCCCCGTTCTTTGCGCTAAAACCGCGTTTAGTAGTCCGGCAGGTACTCCTCCGGGTCCACCGGCTCCCCGTCCTGGTACATGGCGAAGTGAAGGTGGGCCGCCCGGCCGCTCTCCGCCGGAGCGGTGTCCCCCACCGCGCCGATGATATCGCCGGTGTAGACGCTGTCGCCCTCGGCCACCTCAGGAGACTGCTCCAGGTTGGAATAGACGCTCTCCAGGCCGTCGCCGTGGTCGATGACCACCGTCACCCCCATCAGCTCGTCCTCATACACCTGGCTCACCGTCCCGACGGCGGTGGCCAGCACCCGGGTGCCCAGCTCGGTGGCCAGGTCGATGCCCTCATGGGTGCGCCAGTCCAGCATGGTCTCATCATAGAGCAGGGTCTCCACACTGAAGGATGCGATGATGGCCCCGTTCACCGGCCAGGTGAACACCAGCGCCGCCGGGCGCTGGCTGACCTCCGGGGAAGTGGTCTCCTCCGGCGCCTGGGAGGGCTGGGCCGACGGCGTGGATGAGGGCGCTATACTGGGCGCCGGGCTGGCGCTCACCGCGGGCGAGGACGAGGGCCGGGCGCTGGGGGACGCGCTGGCGGTGATCTGGGGCATCTGGGTGCTGCCCGCCACCGCCTCCGCCGGCTCCTCCCCGGTGCCCAGGATGGAGCGCATGAGGAAATAGCCTGACACGCCGATGGCGGCCACACACAGCAGCAGCACCAGGTAAAAGCCCTTTCCGCTGACGAATTGGGTAAACCGTTCCAGGAAATCGTGGTTCCGTTTCATTGTGTAAACACCTCCGCCCCTAGTGTTGACAGGGCGGAGGCGTTCTCATACCACCGAAATGGAAAAACATCAAATTTTGGTCACGATCTCCCGCACACCGCGCTCACTCCACCCACTGGACCTGGGCGGCGGGGCGGTGGGGGATGTTGGGATACCGCTCGGCGGGCACCCCCACCATCAGCACTGAATACACCCGGTGCCCCTCGGGCAGGGCCAGCCGCCGCTGGATGGCGGCGCTATTCTGGGCCGCGGTGCGGAAATAGCCGCTCCAGCAGGTGCCCAGCCCGGACTCCACCAGCAGCTGCTCAGCCAGAAAGGTGGCGATCACCGTGTCGTCCTGGGGATTGAGGGCCTCTGGGGGGGTGTGGCCGATGATGAGGCAGGGCGCGCCGGAGGTGACCGGGTCGATGCCCTTCCGGGCCAGCCAGACCAGGTGCTTGTAGTGCTCCACCGGCTCGGCCCACTCCAGCACCATCCGGTAGAGCTCCTCCACCCGCGCCCGGCCGTAGACCACGGTCCAGCGGTTGCGGTGCTCGTTCTTCCCGCTGGGGGCGTAAGCCGCCCCGTCCAGCGCCCGCTGGATGAGGGCCCTGTCGGGCAGTTCGTCCTTGAAATGGCGGATGGACCGGCGGCTCTGGATGGCCCGCAGCATGGGGCTGTCCGAAGGGGCCGGGTAGGTCTCCCCCTCCGGCATGCCGTGGGTGACCACCGCGTGGGCCGGGCAGGCGGCGGCGCAGTGGTAGCAGTCCATGCAGGGCTTCTCCCGGGCGAATACCTTCCCGTCCTCCCCCCGGCGGAAGATGCCCATGGAGCAGGCGGTGATACAGGCGCCGCACTCGATGCAGCGGGATTTGTCAATGGTCATCATGTCGGTCATGTCCCTCTTTCTGTGTTCCAGCATTTTTCTCTATTATAATGCGTCCTGGGCAAAGCCGCAAGCTGAAACATGGACAAAATAAGCCCCGGCTCCCATAGGAGCCGGGGCTTGACCGTTTTCATCAGTCGGTGACGTAGGGCAGCAGGGCCACGTGACGGGCGCGCTTGATGGCGTCGGTCAGCTGGCGCTGGTGCATGGCGCAGGTGCCGGTGGTCCGGCGGGGCAGGATCTTGGAGCGCTCGGACAGGTAGCGCTTGAGCTTGGCCGCGTCCTTGTAGTCGATCTGCTCCACCTTGTCCACGCAGAAGGCGCATACCTTGCGGCGCTTACGGTTGCGGGGCTTGTTATCCATAGCCATGACGGCAGTCCTCCTTTATATGATGTGGGCCCTTCGATGTCAGAAGGGCAGCTCGCCGTCGTCGTCGGCCAGTTCAGCGAACTGATCGCCCCCCACGGGAGGCATGCCATAGTCGGCGGGAGCGGCGGGGCGGCTGTACGAAGAGCCGCTGTTGTCGCTGTCGCGCTTGGAGTCGCCGAAATAGACGTTATCGGCCACCACCTCAGCGCTGCGGCGCTTGCCGCCCTCCCGGTCCGTCCAGTCACGGATCTGAAGGCGGCCCTCCACCACGGCCATGCGGCCCTTGGTGAAGTATTTGGAGACGAACTCCGCGGTGCTGCGCCAGGCCACGATGTCGATGAAATCGACGCCCTTCTCGCCGCTGTCGCGGCTGCGGAAGTCCCGGTCCACTGCCAGGGTAAAGGATGCCACGGCGGTACCGGTCTGGGTGTGGCGCAGCTCAGGGTCACGGGTCAAACGGCCCATGAGGATGATACGGTTGAGCATGGATGGTTTCCCCCTCAGTCCTTGCAGACGATGATGGAGCGCATGATGCCGGTGTTGATGCGCATCAGACGGTCCAGCTCAGCGGGGAACTCGGGGCCAGAGGTAAAGGTCATGAGCACATAGTAGCCCTCGTCCTTGTCGTCGATGAGGTAGGCCAGCTTGCGCTTGCCCCACTCATCCACCTCGCCCACCGTGCCGTGGCCCTCGGCCAGCTCCTTGAAGCGGGCCACCAGAGCGGCGGTCTCCTCCTCGCCCAGGGTGGGGTCGATGATGTAGAGCACCTCGTAGTTTGCGGACAGTTTTGCCATTTTTGTTGCACCTCCTTATGGACATTTGGCCTCCGGTCTCTGCCGGAGGCAAGGATGTGTCCCCCGATATGGGGGCAGACTAAATTATTATACCCAGATCTTCCGGTTTGTCAAGGGTTTTCCCCCTAAATTTCAAAGTTTTGGCGCAGTATCCCGGACAAGGAGCCGCCCGCCAAGACCGGCGGGCGGCTGCGCTCACGATCAGCTCAATCAAAGGGGTCCTGGCCCCACTTGTTGCCAAATTCCATATAGCCCCGGTCCCTGCGCATCCGGTTGGGCATGAACACCAGCGCCGCCATCACCACGCACAGCAGCCCGGCGCCGATCACGGGGAAGACATCCACCGCGATGCCCACGATCAGCAGGACCAGGCCCGCCAGGAGCAGGGTGAGGCTGACCCATTTCTGCATCTTTCTCCATCCGCTTTTATGGCCTTTTTTCACGGGAGACACTTCCTTCCCCTATGTCGATGGCCAAAGTATATCTCATTGGGGCCATAAAATCAAGGATCTTGCCCCTTTTCAAGGGTCTTTGGGCCGGACAAGCTCGTTTTCCTGGCTCACAGGGCCCGGAGCATCCGGGGCCCCCGCTTGGACAGGATGCCGGCGCATGCGGCGGAGGCCAAGATCAGCCCCACGGCGGCGGCCACAGGGCCCGCCGCCCCGCCCGCCGCGAGGTCGGCCAGCCACCACAGCACCCCCGCCAGGGCCAGCCCTATCATGGGCAGGAGCATGGACAGCATCACCGCCATGGACTGCTTGACCACCAGGGTGTCGTTGGCCGCGTCCAGCTTGGGGAAGGTCAGGCCCATGAGCATCCCGAAGCAGGCATGGCCCACGTCAAAGGCCAGCAGGCCCACCAGCAGCACCGCCCCCTGCCACACCGGCAGGGCCAGGGCCCAGGCCAGGCAGGCCACGGCGACGATGGTGCAGGGCACGGTGAGCAGCAGCTGGAACCCGGTCTTGACCCACAGCAGGACCCCCTCCCCCACCGGGGCCTCCCGGAGGATCCACAGGCACCGGCCCTCCAGGCTGACCGAGGGGGCGCAAATCACCGTCATGGACAGGCAGAAGCCCATCGCCCCCGCCGCCAGGGGCAGGACCGGCAGGCCGCCCCCCATCTCATCCAGCAGGGCCAGCAGGTCGTCCCGTTTCACCGCCGCGGCCACCGCCATCACCAGCAGCAGGATCAGCCCCATCCCGGAGTTCCAGAAATAGATGGGCGTACCGAAGAACCGCCCGGCCTCCTTGCGCAGCAATGCCTTGCGCTGCCCTGCGGCGGACTGGGCGGACAGCTTGTAGTCGCTCCGGGCGGCCCGGGCCTGGAAGGCGGTCACCGCCCGGCGGTAGCCCCTGCCCAGCACCAGAGCCGCCAGGACAAAGGGGACGACGCAGCAGGCCAGGAAGGCCAGCAGCAGTCCCCAGTCGCCCAGCACTCCGTCCGCCATCCACAGCAGGGGCGCCGCCCAGGCCATGCCCGCCCGGATGCCCGCGGCCTGGTCGGCCAGCTCACCGATCATCCCGTTGAGTTGGAAGGAGAACCAGAACACCGCCACAAAAAACACTGCCATGACCAGGTTCTGCCCCAGGGCCTTTCCCCGGGAGACCTTGGCCGACAGGAATGCCACCGCCGCCCCCAGCACCACGGACAGCACGGTGTCCAGCAGGGGCAGGGCCAGGGCGGCCAGGATCAGCCGTGGCCACAGGCCGAAGCCGTAGTCCCGGCTGCCCAGGAAGAAGCAGGCCGCCCCGGCGGGGAGCAGGACAAAGAAGGAGAACACCAGGTTTTCCACATAGATGGCCGCCATCCGGCTGGCCACCAGCATGGAGGCGGGCACCGGCAGGGACAGCATCAAGTCGTTGTCCTTTCCGCCGAAGAGCACCCCCCGGACGGCGAACACCGTGAACAGCAGCCCGCCGACCAGGGCCGTCAGCCCCATGAACACCAGCACCAGGCTCTCCATGCCCACCGGGGCCAGCACATCCACCAGCATGAAGCTGTACATACCGGACAGGTACAGCCCCAAAAAGGCGATGAGCAGCACCGCGCCCACACCGGACACCGCCCGGCGGCGCTTGCCCGCCCCCATCCCCGAGGAGGTGAGGAGCATGGCCTTGACGCTCACCTTCAGCAGAGCGAAGAATTTTTTCATTCCTTCTCCCCCTCCAGCTCCAGGAACACGCTCTCCAGATCGGAATCCCCCACCAGCTCCTGGGTGGGCCCGGATCTCACCAGCCGGCCGTTTTTGATGATGGCGATCTTATCGCACAGCTTTTCCGCCACCTCCAGCACGTGGGTGGAGAAGAACACCGCGCCCCCCTCCCGGCACAGCTGGGCCAAAAACTCCTTCATCAAATGGGAGGCGGCGGGGTCCAGGCCCACGAAGGGCTCATCCAGCACCAGCAGCTTGGGGTGCCGGAGGAAGGCGGAGATGAGGGCCAGCTTCTGCCGCATACCGTGGGAGTAGCTGCCGATGGGGGAGCCCAGGTTGCCGGTGAGCTCAAAGGCGTCGCCATAGGTGCGGATGTCCCGGGTGCGCTGCTCGCCGGAGATGTCGTACAGGTCGGCGATGAAATTGAGGTAGTCGATCCCCTTCATGAAGTCGTACAGATCCGGGTTGTCGGGCAGGAAGGCGGTGACCTTCTTGGCGGCCACCGGCTCCTTTTTGATATCGTGGCCGTCGATGAGGATGCGCCCCTCGGTGAAGTCCATCACCCCGGCCACCGCCCGAAGGGTGGTGGTCTTGCCCGCGCCGTTGTGGCCGATGAAGCCGTATATCTCCCCGGGCAGCACATGGAGGGACAGGTCGTCCACCGCCTTGTGCCCGCCGGGATAGGTCTTGGAATAATGTTCGATGTTCAGCATGGTCTCGTCTCCTCATGAGCTTCTTGGGAACTGGCCGCTGGCAGCGGGTCTCCACCGGCCATTTCCCCTGTTTTTGTCCTTCTGCAAACCTTATACCCGCTGTAAGGTCCTGTTTTTTATAGATTCCAGAGAAATGTGATCCCCATCGCCGCAAAGCCGACCGCCAGCAGGGCCAGACCGGTGCCCCGGCGTTTCCCGGAGCTGGCCAGGAAGGCTCCCAGCGCTGAGATCCCCACGGGGATCAGCAGTCCCAAGGCCTTGGGCTGGACATTGCTGGGCTGCCCATCCAGTCCGATCTGCACCACCAGCTCCTCTGGCAGCAGGGCCCACCCGGCGACAGCCAGTGCCGCCACAGGGATGAACAGCAGCCACGGCCAGTACCGTCTCATCTTTCCCCCTCCCCATCCAGGATACGCACGGCGGTGCCGTAGGCGGTGATCTCCGCCGCCCCCTGCATGATGGAGGCGGATGCGTAGCGGATGCCGACGATCCCGTCCGCGCCCAAGGCCTCCGCCTCGTCCACCATCCGCTTGGTGGCGATCTGCCTGGCCTGGCTGAGCAGATCGGTGTAACCCTCGATCTCGCCTCCTACCAGGGTCTTCATCCCCGCCATAAAGTCCTTGCCAAAGCTCTTGGAATACACTGTGCTCCCCTTCACCATCCCAAGGGCCTCGATCCGTTTCCCCGGGATGTATTCAATATTGAGCAGCATCATCTTCTTCCCCTCCTCTGATCTGCTGGATCCGCTGGTACAGCGCCAGCAGCACCCCAAAGATGATCACCAGGGGGATGGCCGCCAGCACCACGATCAGCGCCAGGGGCGGCGCCTCCTCCGGGGAGATGGTGAACCCCCAGACGATCAGGGCAAACAGCCCCGCCATCATGGCCAGCATGACCAGCGCGCCCCAGATGGCGCCCAGGTATTTGCCGCGGTGGTCCCGTTTTTTCACATCCACGAATCTCGCCCCCTCCTGTTCCTGCCGCCTGATGCGCTCCAGCACCCCGTCGGCATCCAGCCCATCCAGGGTGCTCCTGCTGTCCCGCAGCTCTCCGCACAATGTGTGCATGGCCTCCAGATTGGCCTGCCGCCGCTCCAGCTGGATCATGTGGCGGCCCATGGCGTCCTCCAGGGTCAGGCTGCCCGCCTTGAGCCGCAAGATCTCCTCGATAGGCACG
>JAHZFC010000060.1:4621-12345 GCA_019421525.1 Clostridiales bacterium | reverse complement strand
CCGGACCTTCTACGCCCAGTTCACCGCCAACCAGTATACCATCACCTGGGACCTGGGAGACGGGCAGGCCCAGACCACCCAGCAGACCTACGGCCAGGCCCTGGCCCTGCCCGCCGCACCCAGCAAGACGGGACATACCTTTCAGGGCTGGTACACCAGCGAGACCGGCAGCGCCCAGGTGACGGCCAGCACCACCTACACCACCGCCGGGCCCACCACTTATTACGCCCGGTGGGAGGCCGGCGACTACACCATCACCTGGGACCTGGGGGACGGCCAGACAGAGACCACTCAACAGACCTACGGGGAGAAGCTGGTGCTGCCCACCCAGCCTCTGAAGGACGGCTACACCTTCCTGGGATGGTTCACGGAAGCGGAGGGCGGTGAGCAAGTGACCGGGGACACCGTCTACACGTCCACAAGCCCTGCCACCTACTACGCCCGGTGGGAACTCATCCCCGTGTTCTCCGTGACCGTCCCTGTGACCCTGGCCCTGACGGTGAGCGAGCAGGGGGAAGTATACGCCGCCAGCAACGCGGAGGTGGTCAACCACTCCACCGCCGCCGTAGAAGTAACCGGGGTGACGGTGTCCGCCGTCAACGGCTGGACGCTGGTGCCCTACGGCACTGACATGGCCTCGGAAAAAGTGGACAGCCAGCTCATCGGCTTTGCCCTCAACGGGGCGGAGACTGCTGGCAAAGGCACGACGGAGGCCCTGGCTCTGACCGGGGACTGGACGGTGCCCTTGGACGGCTCCCTGCCCCTGACCTACGACGCGGTGGTGTCCGCCCTGTCTGAGCCGGTGGATGAGCAGGTGGTGTCTGTCCTGTTCGTCCTGGAGTGGGCGTGACGGGGGGCCGCGGCATGGACACACCATCGAGAGAGTGGCTGGCCTTCCTGCGGGAGCAGTATCCCCCAGGCAGCCGGGTCAGGTTGACCCAGATGGGCAGCGATCCGCGGCCCGTCCCGCCCGGCTCTGAGGGGACGCTGGCCCACATCGACGACGCCGGCCAGTTCCAGGTCGACTGGGACAATGGCCGCAGCCTGGCTCTGATCCTGGGGGAGGACCGCTTCACGGTCTCGCCCCCGGAGCCCACCCTGCTGAAACTCTACATGCCCCTGACCGCCGGCTTTTACCCCAGAAACGAATGGGGAGATGTCTCCGAGCATGGCGAAACATGGGAGGGACGGACTCTCATAGACTACGAGGACAGCATCCTGGCCGCGCTGATCCGGGAGCGGATGCCGGAAGAGGCAGAGCGTGGCCTGATGCACTGGTATCCCGAGACGGACGGTGTCAACGATAAGGTCCGCTCCGCCGTGTTCACGGCGGAGGCCCGGGACGGGCAGCTCTGGGGCGTGGCGGAGTGCCGGGTGGTGGGTGATCTGTCCCCCAAAGAACTGACGGCCCTGAAGGAATATATCACCGGACAGGCGGCAGACGGCTGGGGCGAGGGCTTTGAGCAGCGGGAGATCCGGGTGGACGGCGGCGAGCTGTACGTCCACCTGTGGAATTCGGACAACTGGAGCATCCAGACCGAGCAGGAGTGGTTCGGGCCTGAGGTGGAGAAGCCTATGTCCAAGCAGCGCACGCCCAAAAAGGACGGGATGGCCCGCTGACGGGCGGGCAACAAAAAAATCAAAAATCCAACCCAAGAAAAGGAGGAAAACGACCCAATGTTGAAGATCACAGTGATCGGCAACCTGACCAACGACGTGGAGCTCAGACGCAGCGAGACCACGGGCAAGCCCTACGCCATCCTGCGCCTGGCCTCGGACCGGCGGTACCGGGACCGGGAGGGCAACAAGCTCACCGACTTCATCTCGGTGAAGGTCCGGGGCCCCCTGGCGGAGCGGTGCGCGGCCTATGCCTGGAAGGGCTGCAAGCTGGCCGCCGTGGGGGACTTCGAGACCATCAGCTTCGCGGAGGAGCCGGAGCGCCAGCCCGGCTTTCTGGTGAAGGGCACCGAGGTGGAATTCCTCTCCCCCCGGCGGGCGGAGGAAGCGGCGGACGCCATGCCTGACACGGAAGCCGCGTGACCATGCGCAACACAGGCGTCACATACAGCAGCGGAGAGCGCACCCCCGTGGTGCTGCCTGAGATGGCCGGGCTGCTCCCCCCGCTGAGCGGGGAGCAGCTGGCCGCCCTGGAGGCGGACCTGCTGCGAAACGGCTGCTACTCCCCCATCATCGTCAACCAGGACCTGGTCATCATCGACGGCCACAACCGGCAGCGGCTGTGCCAACAGCATGGCCTGCCCTATCAGATGGCGGTGTTCGCCTTTGACGATCTGCTGGAGGCCAAGCGGTGGGCGCTGGACACCCAGAAGGGCCGGAGGAACCTGGACCGCTGGGAGCTGGGCAAAATCGCCCTCAAGCTGCGGCCGGAGATCGAGGCCAGGGCAAAGGCAAACCAGCAGGCGTACCACGGGAACCAGTATGAGAGTGGACCTTCGGCAACATTGCCGGAAGTCCACTCCGCCCCTGTGGATGCCCGCAAAGAGCTGGCAGCCTCTGTTGGCATCGGAGAACGCACCATGGGCAAGATCATGCGCATCGACGAGAGCGCTCCCGCCGCCGTCCGGGAGGCCCTGGACAAGGGGGAACTGTCCATCCACCAGGGCTATGAACTGACTAAGGAACTGGAGCAAGTACCGGAGGCAGAGCGGGAACAGGCCGCCCTGGAGGCGGTGGAGCTGGCCAAGGCCAGGCAGGAGGTGCGGCAGCGGGACGGAGAGACGGACCGGCGCAGCCAGATCGCCAAGGTGTTCTGCCAGGCATTCGAGAAGGCGGTGCTCCTCACTCCCGCCGAGGAACATGTGCGCATCTGGGCGGAGTGTACCCGGATGACCCGGAGCGAACTGGAGGACACGGCCAAGGAGGCCCGGGAGCTGGCGGAGGTGTTCAACGCCATCGCGGACATCGTGGAGCAGAAACTTCTGCCTGGTCATGGGGAGATGCTGTCATGAGGAATAAGATCCCCACCCTGCCCCCGGCGGCGGAGGAAGAGGTCCTGGAGCGGCTGTTCCGGGATATGGAGATCACCAGCGACGAGGTGGCCGCCATCCTGGAAAAGCACGGGGTGCTGGCGGACGAGGCGGCGCTTCAGCACCGCTACCGCAAGCAGCTGGGCCAGCGGCTGATGGCCGGCATCCGGGACGAGTCCGGCCATCGTGAAGTTATGTCCAATGGAAAGGGCCGGTATTTCGTGCTGGAGTGCTGCCGGGACCGGCAGCAGCTCCAGAGCGTCCGCCGCCGCATCCAAAACCAGATGCGGGGGCTGGACGCCTCGGCGCGCAAGGTGCAGACCCGGCTGCGTGTTTTGGAGCGTTTGGCCGCCCGGCTCAAACCGGGGAAACGATAAAAAGGAGGGGTGGACAGAGTGGACGATCTGGAAAAGCTTCGTCAGATGTATGACCGTGTTGCACCACAACTGGACCCCGACGGCTTTCGACTCTATTTCGCCGCCCAAAAGGTCACGGGGATCTGTCCGCTGTGGGCGGTGTTCCCTTACGAGGACGCCCGCGGCTGTTTTGAGGAGGCAGATGGGCATCAGCTTCTGCGGTACCTGACCGCGGCGCACTTTAGCGCCGTGTCCTGGGAGGTCGTGCCCGGCACGACCTATGAAAAGGCGGTCCTGGGTGAGGTAGACACCGACACACCGGGATACCGGGCCTTTGAGAACCAGGTCTACATAGAAGCGCTGCGGGATATGGGCATCCAGGCCCTGCTGCCAGACGAGCAGCAGAAGGATAAGCAAAAGGAACATGGAAGGGACGAACATGATCATCCACACAGGAAAGGAGATGGCGCCCGGTGAGCGAGGAACTGACCATCGGGGTGGACCATGGGTATGCCGCCATCAAGACGGCCCACTTCGTCTTCCCCGCCGGGCTGACGGCCTATGAGCACGAGCCCTACACCAACCGGGACGTCCTGGAATATGCGGGAAGATTCTATGTGGTGGGCAGCGGCCGCCAGCCCCTGCAAAAAGACAAGACCCGGACGGAGGACTACTACCTGCTCACCCTGGCGGCCATCGCCAAAGAGCTGGAGTACCGGCACGGGGAGCGGACCTGCTCCGTCATCCTGGCCGCCGGCCTGCCCCTGACCAGCTTTGGCCGGGACAAGAAGAAGTTCCGGGAGTACCTTCTGCGGGACAGCCAGACGGTGGCGTTCCGCTATGAGGATCGGGACTATGCCGTCGCCATCCGGGATGTGCAGCTGTTCCCCCAGGGCTATTCCGCCCTCCTCACCCAGAGCGGCCTGTTGGACGAGCCCTCGGTCATCCTGGCGGACATCGGGGGCTGGACGGTGGACCTGATGCGGCTGGACGGGCGCATCCCCAATGCCGCCACCTGCCGGAGCCTGGAGCTGGGGATGATCCGCTGCCTGGACGAGACCGCTGAGCAGACCCGCCGGGCCCTGGGCGTCACCCTCACCACCGCCCAGATCGAGAGCGTCCTGCGGGGAGACGCCAGCAATCTGCCAAAGGAGCTCAAGTCCATCATCCATGCCCAGGCGGACAGATATGTACAAAACCTTCTTGCGGCTATCATGGAGAGCGGCCTGGACGTGGGGGCTATGCCCACGGTGTTCCTGGGCGGCGGGGCGGCGCTGCTGAAGCGGCATGTCCCACCCGCCGGCGCGCTGTTCCAGCCGGTCATCCTGGATGACGTCTGCCTGAACGCCAAGGGGTATGAGCGGCTGGCCGCCCAGATGGAGGCCCATGGGGGATAGGCGGCGGCTGAACCTGTCCATTGACTTGGCCCGGCCAGACCAGCGGCGGGCCTGGGACATCCTGTCCGCCATCCCGCCGGGCCAGCGGACCCAGGCGGTGTGCCGGATGGTGGCCGGCTATCTGGACCAGCGGGAACTGCTGGAGGCCGTCCGGACGGCCATCCGGGAGGAACTGGACGGAGTTTCTTCCACCAAAACCAACACACAGCGGGAAAAAGCCGGGGACGTGGACGATACCATCCTCGGCTTTCTCCGCGCACTTCAGGAGGGAGATGAGATCACCTGATCCGCTACTACGACATGTTCGCCGGGATCGGCGGCTTCCGGGCCGGCCTGACCCGTGCGGGTGGGTTCCAATGCGTCGGCCACTGCGAGATCGACAAGCATGCCGAGGCCAGCTACCGCGCCATCCACGACATTCGAAAGGAGGAGCGATATGACCCGGATGCCAGAGCCATCCATCCCAACGACCTGCCCGACTTCGACCTGCTATGCGGAGGATTCCCCTGCCTGCTCAGAACAGCCGCGAGAGCGATGGGGCATCGCATACGATCCCCCATCCGCTGGTCCCGGCTGTTCTTCGCTTCAAAATCGAACCCACTGCGTTGGGCTTCGATTTTGAGAGGGCCCCTGACGGGGCCCCGCAAAGCGGAAGCTTTGTGGGGAGAGGAGGAGCAAGGAAGTGAGCGCAGTTTTCGCCCCAGGGCGGAAACGGAGCGGAACGGACTTTGCGCCGACGAGCTTAACAGCAAACATTTTGGAGTCCCCCAATCCCGGAAGCGGGTGTTCCTTATCTGCTATCTTGATCCCCGATGCGCCGGAAAAATACTTCCTGTCTTCGGAACAGGTGGCAAGGCTCTTATACAAGTCCTCGGCGGCCCCCAAGGGTCCCGGGTCTACCACCCGGAAGGGGTAGCCTGCACCCAGACCGCCGGGGCGGGGGGCATGGGCGGCAAGACGGGGCTGTACCTGATTGGATTTAACCGGAAGCAGGGAGTCGTGGGCAGGCGGAGCACAGCGCTTGCGCTGAACGCCAGCGACTACCGTGGCATCAACCGGAACCAGACGCAAAACGCCGTGTTTGTGGATCTGAGCGTGGGCCAGCCAAAACAGACGGAGCAGGCCCGGTGCCTTACCGCCCGGTATGGGCAGACCAGCCTGTCCAACCACCGGGGAGAGCGGTCCGGGGTGCTGCTCATCAAGGAGGCGACCCAAAAGGGCTACAAGGAGGCCGGTCCCGGGGACACGGTGGACCTGGGGTATGCGGGCAGCAACACCCGGCGTGGCCGGGTGGGGCGGGACATCGCCCACACACTGGAGACCAGCTGCATCCAGGGCGTGGTGGAGCGGGGCGGGCGCATCCGCCGCCTGACGCCGAGGGAGTGCCTGCGATTGCAGGGGTTTGAGGACAGCCAGATCGACAAGGTGCTGGCCATCACCTCGGACGCCCAGGCGTATAAGCAGGCGGGCAACAGCGTGACGGTCACAGTGATCGAGGCCATTGGCCGCCGCCTGCGGGCGGTGGATGAGGAACTGCGGGGTGACAAGGCCGCTTGATCAACATGAAGGACCAGTATTTTGGCGTGGAGGTGGAGATGACGGGCATCACCCGGGAGGCGGCGGCCCGGGCTTTGGCGGAACATTTCGGAACCGCGCCCCGCCATACCGGCGACTACTATGACAGCTGGTATGTGCCGGACCCGGAGGGCAAGGAATGGCGGGTGATGAGTGACGGCAGCATCCGGAAAGAACGGAAAACAGCCTCGGGCTACCAGGAGACGCCCAACCGGAATTATTCCGTGGAACTGGTGTCCCCCAAGCTGACCTACGCCGAGATGCCCAAGTTCCAGGAGTGCGTCCGCCGGGTGCGGAAGGCCGGGGCAAAGGTCAACTCGTCCTGCGGCATCCACGTCCATGTGGACGCCGCTGACCATGACCGGCAGAGCCTGAAGAACCTTCTGAGCATCATGTACTCCAAGGAAGATATTTTGTTCAAGGCCCTGCAGGTAGACCCAGACCGGGTGAGCCGGTACTGCCAAAAGGTGCGGGAACCCATGCTGGAAAAGGCCCGCCAGCTCTCCGCCGAGGAGACCCGGGACCTGACCCAGCTGGAGGATATCTGGTATGAGGGGAACATCAGGCATCATGAGCACTATAACTGGACCCGCTACTACGCCCTGAACCTGCACTCGGTGTTCTACCGGGGGACGGTGGAGTGGCGCTGCTTCAACTCCACCCTCCACGCCGGGCGGGCGAAAGCCTACATCGACCTGTGCCTGGCCATGTCCGCCCAGGCCATCAACCAGCGCAGCACGGTAATGCGCAAGACCCACAGCGACAACGAGCTGTTCACCTTCCGGGTGTGGCTGGTGCGCCTGGGGCTCAACGGCCCAGAGTTCAAGCACACCCGGGACCACCTGCTGGCCAACCTGGAGGGCGACCGCAGTTGGCGATACGGAAAAGAACATTACGAGGTCAACCAAATGAAGAAAAAACAACGGGAAATGGAGCGATAAAGCCATGAAGATACAAATTGAGAAGACCATCTATGAGGGGAGCGGGACGGAGATCATGGACCAGCTGCGCTGCCGGATGCTGGACCCCACGGACTGCCCGGATACAGGCAGCTACATCCAATTTTTGCAGAACAATATCATCCGTGCCACCGGGCTGGACTTTCCTCTGCCCCAGGGGGACAGGGAGGGGCAGGCCCGGACCATCTTCGGCCAGCTGGCCAAGGTGGGGGCGCTGGTGCTGCTGGAGGAATGAGGATGGCGGGAAAGCTGTACTTTGCCTACGGCAGCAACATCAATTTACAGCAGATGGAGCGGCGCTGCCCGGCGGCAAAACCGATAGGCCCGGTGGTGCTGGACGGCTATGAACTCCGGTTCCGGGGAAATCACGGAGGCTATGGCGTGGCCACCATCGCGCCCCGAAAGGGCAGTCATGTGGCCGGGCTGCTGTGGGAGTTCACGCCGGCATGT
>JAHZFC010000060.1:0-4611 GCA_019421525.1 Clostridiales bacterium | reverse complement strand
GGGCCTTGGACCACTACGAGGGCTACCCACATCTGTACGGCAAGGAGCCGGTGACCGTCCGGGACCGAGCTGGCCAGGCGTACACGGTGATGGCCTACGTCATGAAGGGCCGGTATTTGGAACCGGCAATGCCGTCCAACGCTTATTACAACGGCATCCTGGAGGGCTGCCGGGAGAACGGCCTGCCGGCAGCCTGGCTGAAGCAGGCGTGGGAGCGCACGGTGAAGGAGGTCCACCAGCGGACGGAGCAGGTCAACGGGCAGTTCACCAAGCCTGCCAAGATATCGAAACGGAGGGACGGCCATGAGCGGTGATAAACTGACCGTCCTGGTGGTGGAGCCCAGGAAGAGACCCTATGCCCACCAGGTCCCGGCCAGGTTGGAGGACTACCAGGCCCTGGTAGGAGGGGACATCGAGGCCGTGTACCCCTTTGACGAGCCGGTGGCCCTGGTGTGCCACTCAGAGGGCAAACTGCTGGGACTGCCCGTTAACCGGGCCTTGACGGACCCACAGGGCATGCCCTATGACATCGTCTGCGGCACCTTTTTCCTGGTAGGGGTGGGGGAAGACCATTTCACCTCCCTCACCGGGGAGCAGCTCAAGCGCTACCAGGACAAGTACAGCCGGGAGATGGTGTTCACCGTCACGGACCGGTCAAGCAGAGAGAAAACCAAAAAGAAGGAGCGATATTCCCATGAACGATAAACGCGTCCGCACTGCGGAGTCGGTGACAGAGGGGCATCCGGACAAGCTGTGCGATACCATCGCGGACCGGGTGCTGGACGCCTGTCTGGCGGAGGACCCCAGGGCCCGGGTGGCCTGCGAGGTGCTGGCCACGGCGGGCAAGATCACAGTGGCCGGGGAGATCACCGCCAAAGTGCTGCCCGACATCCCCGCCATCGCGGCCCGGACAGTCCGGGAGACCGGATATGAGGCAGACTATGAGATCGAGGTGCTCACCCACGACCAGAGCCCGGACATCGCGGAGGCGGTGGACGGCGGGCGGCAGACCGGCGCGGGCGACCAGGGGGTGGTGTACGGCTACGCCTGCCTGGAGACGGACGAGCTGCTGCCCCTGCCGGTGGTGCTGGCCCACCGCATCACCCGGCGGCTGGCCAACGCAAGAAAACTGGGGACCATCCGGGGGCTGGGACCGGACGGCAAGGCCCAGGTGTCCGCGGAGTACCTGTTCGGTTTTTTAATGCTGCGGCGAAGACCGGGGGCGTCACCCGTGGATAACCTGTTTAACTACACGGCGCACTTGCGCTGTGAGGTGCTGGAGCGGGTGGTGGCCCCCGCACTGGAAGAACTGCCTCTGGACAGGGAAACCCAGGTTTTGATCAACCCAGGAGGGCGGTTCGTCCTGGGCGGCTTTGAGGCGGACACGGGCCTCACCGGACGCAAGCTGATGGCAGACACCTACGGCGGGCTGGTCCCCCACGGGGGCGGGGCCCTGTCCGGGAAGGACGGCACCAAGGTGGACCGGAGCGGGGCCTATATGGCCCGGTACATCGCCAAGAACATCGTGGCGGCGGCTCTGGCGGAGAAATGTACTGTCTCCCTGGCCTACGCCATAGGCAGGGCCAAGCCTGTGGCGGTGGACGTGGACACCCACGGCACCGGAGAGTACCCGGACCAGGTGCTGGAGCAGGCGGTGCGGGGGGTGTTCGACCTGACCCCGGGCGGGATGATCCGCACCCTGGGGCTGGACAAGCCCATCTTCGCCCAGTTCTGCAACTACGGCCACTTCACCCACCCGGACGCCCCCTGGGAGCGGACGGACAAGGGGCAGGCCCTGGAGGGCGCCTGCCGGTTCCGGGGAACGGGGGTGTCCAGCCGCTGAGCGCCATCGCCTCTTGTTCATTCGGCGAGGACAGCCTTGCCACCATCCTGTTGGCGCTGGAGCATGGGGAGCCGTTGGACGAGGCGGTGTACTGCGAGGTGATGTTTGACGCGGACCTCTCGGGTGAGGTCCCGGAGCACCGGGACTTCATCTACGAAAAGGCCATCCCCACTTTGGAGCGCATGGGTGTGAAGGTCCGGGTGCTGCGCTCAGAGCAGACCTATGTGGGGCTGTTTACCGGGCGGATCACCCGGGGGCCCAAGAAGGGCCTGCTGCGGTCCTTTCCCATCGCCGGGCGGTGCGCCGTCCAGCGGGACTGCAAACTCAAGCCCATCCGGCAGTTCCAGAGGACACTGCCCCCGGATACGGTCCAGTACATCGGCATCGCCAAGGATGAGCCCAAGCGGCTCCAGCGGCTGAAAAAGGGCCAGGTCTCCCTGCTGGAAAAATACGATCACACGGAACAGGACGCACGGCGGCTGTGCCAACGGGCGGGGCTGCTCTCTCCAGTGTACCAGTTCACGGATCGGGGCGGATGTTGGTTTTGTCCCAATGCCAAGAGGGCAGAACTGCACCATCTCTATGACCATCACCCGGAGTTATGGGGCCGGATGCTGGAGCTGCAAGCCCTGCCGGGGAAGGTGTCTGAAAAGTTTGACCGCACACGGCGGTTCTCCGATATCGACGAGCAGTTCCGCCGGGAGGACCAGCCGGCGGATGCCGCATAACTGGCTGTTCAGCAACTCAGAAGAAAGTTATCAGTTTGTCCACCTTTGGCGAAACATTTCCTGATATGTGTTGTGCCAAAGGAGGAAGGAACGATGAGAGATACCTTAGAGGACCTCTACTACGGCAACATCATCCCCTGCGACAAGCGCATCAGATCGGGCACGCCCCTCCGGCAAGCATTGGATGAGGCGGACCGACTGGCAGAACAGCTGGAAGTCAGGCTGGACAAAGCGGAAAAGACCTTGTTTCACCGGCTGGCAGACGCGGAGAACGAGGCGGCCAGCACCATCGCCCTGGAGAACTTTATCCTGGGCTTCCGGCTGGGGATGCGCCTGGCCGTGGAGGGGCTGCTGGAAAGCGGCGACGGCAGCGTGACGGATATCACAGCGGAAGGAGGAACATGATGGACCGATACGAAGCCTTTGACAACGCTATCTTCGAGATCACCAAGATCCAGGTGGGGCCCTCCCTGACCGAAGGGCAGGAAAGGGAACTGCTGGAGGTGGCCGGAGAGATCGAGACGGCATTCCAGCGGGGCGCCCTGACCGCCCAGGAGCGGCGGGACCTGCTGGATTCCATCGAGGACTGCGGCCTGGAGCTGCCTGCGGGACCCAGAGCGCCGGCCCAACGGCAGAGGGGATACCGGAAGGGAACGGTGACCTGTGCCCCAGCACAAGGAAAAAGTAACATACAACAAAACAAAGAAAGAGAGGAGTGCCCATGTGCAGTAGCTCCAAATGGGAGATCATCCAAGGCGACGCGCTGAAGGTGCTGGAGGGGTTTCCCTCTGGCACCTTTGACGCCGTCATCACCGACCCGCCCTACGCATCCGGCGGGCGCACCCAGGCGGAGAAGAACCGATCCACGGCCAAAAAATATTCCAGTATGGGGGACAAGACCCCTCCCCCCTTCGACGGGGACGCCAAGGACCAGCGCTCCTGGACCCGGTGGGCGGCGGAGTGGCTGTATGAGGCCCGGCGGGCCTGCAAGCCGGGCGCGCCGGTGTGCATGTTCATCGACTGGCGGCAGCTGCCGGCGGCCACCGACGCATTGCAGTGGGCGGGTTGGATCTGGCGGGGCACCGCCGTGTGGGACAAGGGAAACAGCCGGCCCCAGAAGGGGCGGTTCCGGCAGCAGGCGGAGTACATCGTGTGGGGGTCCAACGGGGACATGCCCATCAGCCGCCCGGTGCCCTGCCTGCCCGGTGTGTTCAAGTTCGGAAACCCCCAGAACCGCATCCACCTGACGGAGAAGCCCCTCCAGCTCATGCGGGAGGTGGTGAAGATCACCGAGCCGGGAGGCCACATCCTGGACCCCTTCGCGGGCAGCGGTTCCACCGTGCTGGCCGCCCTGCTGGAGGGGTATTCCGCCACCGGCATCGAGGTGTCCGGGGAATATGCCCGGCTGGCCCGGGGGCGGATCGAGGCGGCAAGCAAAGGAGCGGCGTAAACGGAAAGGCGTGGGTGCAATATATGCACCCACGCCTTTCCTTTTTTGACTTCAAAGGTGCGCTGCTGCGCACCCAGAACGGAGGGAATGCCAATGAAAAGGCCCATCACCACGGCGTGGTTTTTCAGCAAGCCGGGCTGTACCCCAGACCAACAAAGGGACGCGCCGTCCACCAAGCCAATGCCCTTCCAGGTGGTCCGGGAGATCATCCTGACAGAGAGCGCATACCGCCGCTTCCAGCGGGACCCCCTAGCAGCCACACCCTTCACCGCCGCCCGGACGAAGCTGACTGGCTATGACCAGCAGAGCGGATGCCTCCTCTGCCTGCTGGTCACCACCCGTAAAAGGCTGGACGGTATCCTGGTGGGCAGCGGCGGCTCCCATGCCAAGTATGCGGCCTATGTGCGGGATAAGACCGTGCTGGACCTGGAGGGGATGTCCCGGGACAACTTGGACCTGAAGGCCAGGGAACGATGAGTGCGTTCCGCTTTGAAAGCGGGGGGCTACTAGAACTAACTCTACCCCATACTTGGTCCGTTTCTTATTGTCGCAAGCATAGCCTTTGTATGACAAAGGCGCTTGCTGGGGGT
>JAHZFC010000059.1 GCA_019421525.1 Clostridiales bacterium | reverse complement strand
TGTCCGTGCTGTTGGCCACCGCCTCCAGGTCCACGTCCATCACGTTGGGGGAGGTGTCGATGACCGGGGTGGGGCTGGCCTCCGGGTCGCCGCTCTCCACCGGACCAGAGGGCGGCTGGGACGGATTGGTCACCGGCAAGTCGTCAAAGTTATCGTCCAGCAGAGTACCCGCAGGCACGAACATATGCTTGATATCCAGCCGAAGCATGGTGACCAGCCCCAGCTGCTCCACCTGGTCATCCAGGTTGGTATCCACCTTGTAGAGCTGGGCGGGAGTCAGGTCCCCGCCCCAGGGCAGGTGGACCGTCCCCAGGGCCAGCAGGTGGAGCGCCACCATGACGCCCACCATCGCCCCTGCAAAGCGCACATCTGTCCGGGGGAACAGCAGCACCCGGCAGCCAAAGGCGATGACCAGGATGGCGGGCAGCAGCAGCACCAGGATGAGGGGGATGTTGCGCACCACGGTGGAGACGATGACAGATGTGTAGTCCGTCAAATGATTTTCACTTGCAAGCCCCAGGGTGCTGAAGGGATAATAGTTTTGCAGGATCTTCTTGGCGATCATCTCGATGACATAGATGAGAGAGACCACCATAGCCAGCACCTTCACCAGCACCCGGTTTACCTTCCGTTTGAAGGGCATGGTGATGGCGCTGAACAGGCACCCCATGGACAGGGCAAACAGCGTGTAGATGATGAAATACCTCAGGTCCATCCCCATGGCGATGTGGAGCACCCATTCCAAATAGACGAACAGTATCGGGAAAAAGGCAACTCGGCCGATGGTCCTCCATAGGATAGAGCTTTCAGAGCCTGAATGGCTCCTGCGTCCCCGGTATGCCCGTTTCCCACCATAGCGATCGTTATGCATGACGTTCCTCCAGGTCATTTCGTTGGTGTGGCCGCTCATCAGTGGAGCGACACAAAGTTTTTCAAGATCGCAAGGCCAGTTTCACCGCTTTTCTCCGGGTGGAATTGACAGCCAAATACCCCTTTCTCCATGTCCTGGACAGCGGCCAGCACCGGTCCGCCGTAGTCTGTGACGGCGGCAGCTTGTTCCGGCCGCACCGCATGCCCGCAATAGGAGTGGACAAAGTAGACATAGCACCCCTCGTCCAGGCCCTGGAACAGGGGGCTGGCCACGGGGAAGGTCAGGCTGTTCCAGCCGATGTGGGGCAGCTTGAGGTCCGTCACGATGCGCTGCACCCCGCCGGAGATCAGGCCCAGTCCGTCACAGCGGCGGACCTCCTCCCCCCACTGGAAGAGCAGCTGCATCCCCAGGCAGATGCCCAAAATAGGCTTCCGCCCCACCTGCCCCAGGAGGGCCTGGCGAAGGCCGCTCTCCCGCAGCTTTTCGGCCGCGTCTGGGAAAGCACCCACACCGGGCAGGATGATGGCGTCCGCCAGCTCCAGACGGCGGGCGTCACTGGTGATCTCGCTGTCTTCTCCCAGGTAGGTCAGGGCGTTGGACACGCTCTTCAGGTTGCCCACCTCATAGTCGATGATCACGGTGTATCCCATCATAGCACCCCTTTGGTGGATGTGACGCCTTCTCCGTCCAGGCGGCAGGCATCTTTGAGGGCCAGCCCCAGGGACTTGAAGAGGGCCTCCGTGATGTGGTGGGCGTTGCCGCCATACAGGCACTCCTGGTGGAGGGTCAGCCCCGCCTGGACCGCCAGGGCCCGCACGAACTCCTCGGTCAGGCAGGCGTCATAGGTCCCCACCACCGCCTGGGGCATCTCCGCATGGAACACCAGGAAGGGGCGGTTGGAGATATCCACCACCGTGCGGCACAGCGCCTCGTCCATGGGGACGTAGGCACATCCGAACCGGCAGATCCCCTTCCGGTCCCCCAGCGCCTGGCGCAAAGCCTGGCCCAGCACGATGCCCACGTCCTCCACCGTGTGGTGTCCGTCCACATGGAGGTCGCCCTGGGCCGACAGCCTCAGCCCCCAGCCGGCGTAAAATGCCAGCGCCGTGAGCATGTGGTCAAAGAACCCAATACCAGTCGATATGGAGACCTCTCCCCCATCCAGAACGAGGGTCAGAGATATCTTTGTCTCTTTGGTGGTCCGGTCCACTGTTGCGCTCCGCATATCCTCCACACTCCTTATCTTGGCCTTGCGATCTGACTTACATCACCAACAATACAACACTTTCCATTTGGAAACAACAAAAATTCTTTTACGATTTGATTACAAAATGGATACAATTTTATCCCCGGCCAGGGAACCGTACCCGGATGGAATTGGCGTGTGCGGTGAGCTTTTCCGTCTCCGCCAGGGCGATGATCTCCGGTGCGATGGGCTCCAGACTGGACTGGTCAAATTCAATGACGCTCATGGTTTTCAAAAAGCTGTCCACCGACAGGGGCGAGAAGAACCGCGCCGTCCCGCTGGTGGGCAGGACATGGTTTGGCCCCGCCATGTAGTCGCCCAGGGGCTCCGGGCTGTACGCGCCCAGGAACACCGCGCCGGCGTTTCGGATATCAGGCAGGAGCGCCCTGGGGTCTTGGGTGACGATCTCCAGGTGCTCCGGCGCGATCTCATTGGCCAGGGACACGCACTGCCCCAGATCTTTGCATACGATGGCACAGCCGAAGTCCCGCAGAGACGCCTCGATGATCTCCGAGCGGCCCAGATAGCCCGTCTGCCGGACGATCTCTCCGTCCACCGCCTGGGCCAGCTCCATGCTGTCCGTCAGCAGGACGGCGCTGGCCATCTTATCGTGCTCCGCCTGGCTGAGCAGGTCGGCGGCGACATAGACCGGGTCGGCCGTCTGGTCTGCGATCACCAGCACCTCAGAGGGCCCAGCCACCATGTCGATGTCCAGCGTGCCGTAGGCCTGGCGCTTGGCCGCTGCCACAAAGGCGTTGCCCGGCCCCACCAGCTTGTCCACCCTGGGGATGAAACCAGCGCCATAGGTCAAAGCGGCCACCGCCTGGGCGCCGCCCACGGCGATGACCCGGTCCACCCCGGCGATCTTGGCCGCGGCCAGCACCGCGTCGTTGAGGTTCTCCGTGGGCGGAGTCACCATGACCAGCTCCTCCACCCCGGCCACCTTGGCCGGCACCGCGTTCATCAGCACGGAGCTGGGGTAAGCCGCCGTGCCGCCAGGCACGTAGAGGCCCACTCTGGTCAGGCCCCGGACGATACGTCCGACCTTACCTCCGTCCGGCGAAACCCACTCCCGGCTCTTGGCCAGCAGCTTTTCATTGTAGTCCCGGATGTTGGCGGCAGAGCGCTCCATGGCGGCGATCAGGACGGGCGCGCAGCTGGCATAGGCTTCATCCAGCCGCTCCCGGGCGATCTCATAGGGCTCAGCCTTGTCAAAGCGGAGAGAATATGACGCAACAGCTGAAAAGCCATTCTCCTTCACATCTTGCATGATGGCCGCCACTGTCTTATCGATCTCCGCATTGGCCTGTGCGGCCCTGGAACGCATATCCGCGATCTTCCCCTGTTCTGCCCGGCCATCCGCAACAATGATATCGATCATAGTTTTCCCTCCAAGTGCTGTTCGCATCGCTCGATAAAGTCCAGGATCTGACGCTTGTGCAGCTTCATACTGGCCGTATTCACGATGAGCCGGGCCGATACCTGAGCTACATCCTCGATGGGGACCAGGCCGTTCTCCCGAAGGGTGGCCCCGGTCTCCACGATGTCCACGATGCCGTCAGCCAGCCCCAGGATCGGGGCCAGCTCCACACTGCCCTCGATCTTGATGATGTCCACATCCATGCCCTTTTTTTCAAAAAAGGCCCGGGTCACCCCCGGGTATTTGGAGGCGATCCGGCGGGTCTTATAGGTGCCGTAAAAATCGCTCCCCGCCTCTACCGCCAGGGCAAAGCGGCACTTCCCAAAGCCGAGGTCCAGCACCTCATAGAAGGCGCCGCCTTTTTCCAGGATGGTGTCCTTGCCCACCACGCCCAGGTCGCATACTCCGTGCTCCACATAGGTGATGACGTCCGGCGCCTTGGCCAACACCACATCCAGTGGATAGTTCGGCAGCTGATGGATCAATCTGCGCCCCGGGTCCTTCACCGGGGCACAGTCCAGGCCCATACGCTCGAACAGGCTCACAGATCTGTCCTGGAGCCGCCCTTTCGTCAATGCGATCCGCAGCCGTTGGCTCATACTGCCACCACCCTTTCTCCGTCCGCTGTGACCACCAGCACCTGGCTGGCGCCCTTTTCCCGGGCCAGCCGGAGGGTGCTTTCCAGCGTCCGGCAGGGGGACAGCTCACTGCTCCCAGCCTCCCTGGCGTCTACCTGTGCCAGGGCACGGGCCAGGCAGCCCTCTTCGTAGTGGATCACCAGCTCCAGCTTGGGCAGAGACGTTGTCAGGCAGCTGCCCACTGCGTCCACATCCACGGCAAAGCCGGTGGCCTCCGCCTTCCGGCCAAAGAGTTCTACCAGAGCGTCATACCGTCCGCCGGACAGCACCGGCCGGCCCGCGCCCTCCACATAGCCGCGGAATACCACCCCGGTGTAGTAGTCGATCTGATGGACCAGGCCAAGATCGAACCGCAGGAAACCGCCATAACCAGCCGCGTCCAGCTCCTGATAAAGCTGCCGCAGATAGTCGATGGCCTCGCTCTCCCCGCCCAGCTCCTGGGCCTCGTCCAAGATCTCCACCCCGCCGAATAGATAAGGCAGGCGGCGCAGAGCGGCACAGGCACGCTGTCCTCGATATGGCTCCAACAGGTCGTTGAGGGCCGCGTAATTCTTCCCCTCGATATAAGCGCGCATCCGCTCCAGCTCTTCTCCGGGCATCTCCATCTGTCGGGCCAGGGTCCGGAAAAAACCAGCGTGGCCCAGCTCCACATGGAATTGCTCGATGCCGCATGACCGCAGGGAATCCACCGCCATGGCGACGATCTCCAGATCGGCCTTTTTGCCCAGTGCGCCGATCATCTCAACGCCGCACTGGGCGATCTCGCTGCTGCCGCCGTCGTGGGCCCGGTTAGATCGGAACACCGTCTGGTCATAGTAGAGCCGCTGGGGCAGCGGCACGCTCTTGAGCTTGGTGGCCGCCACCCGGGCGATGGGGGTAGTGCAGTCCGGCCGCATCACCATGATCTTGCCGGAGCGGTCGATGAGCTTGAGCATCGCCTCCTGGGGCAGCGGATTGCCCGACTGGATGAACAGGTCATAGTATTCCACCTCCGGGGTGATGACCTCGCCATAGCCCCGCCGGCGGAACAGCTCGGTCAGGGCCTGTTGGACCTGGCGGCGCTCCAAACACTCGGCAAACAGGCGATCCCGGGTCCCCTCAGGGGTATTGATGGAAAAAGCCAAGGATGACCACCTCGATTCTTTACTTCGCTAATGCAATAAATAATCTACCATATCAAGCGATCTCTGTCAACGGCAAAGCTCACGATCAAAACAAGGAGATCTGGCTGCTGTCCGGCATATCGCCAAAGGCACCCGCATCTTTGAGCTGGGCCAAATGCGTGCTGGACACCTTGGTACAGGCCATGGAAAACTCCTCGATGGAGATGAACGTCCGCTCTTTACGTTTTTCCATGATGTCCCACCCCACAGTCTCTCCCAATCCGGCCACTGAAGTGAAGGGGGGGATCAGGGCGTTCCGTTCTCTGTCCACCAGGAAGTTGACCGCATGGGACCGCTGGATATCCATCCTGGCAAAGGTGAACCCGCGCAGATAGAACTCGTAACACACCTCCAGGGTGACCAGCATGTCCTCCTCCACGGCGGTGGGCCGCTCAGCGCGGTCCTTGGCGTTCTTTTTGTCGTTGATCTCACGGATCTTCTGCTTGACCACTTCCATCCCCCGGCACATGTACTTTTCATCGAAGGCCTTCGCCCGGATGGAGAAATAGGCTGCGTAAAAGGCCAGCGGCTCATGGACCTTGAACCAGGCGATGCGGAAGGCCATCATCACATAGGCCACAGCGTGGGCCTTGGGGAACAGGTAGGCGATCTTTTTGCAGGAGCCGATATACCACTCCGGCACATTGTGGGCCTTCATCTCATCCTCCGCCCCGTCGGGAAGCCCCCTTCCCTTACGGACCGATTCCATGATCTTAAATGCCCGCTTGGGCTCAAACCCCATGGAGATCAGATATATCATGATGTCATCCCGGCATCCGATGGCCTCGTTGACCTTGGCGGTACCGGAGGTGATCAGGTCCTTGGCATTCCCCAGCCACACATCCGTCCCGTGGGAAAAGCCAGACAGACGGATCAGAATATCGAACTGGTCCGGATGAGTGTCCTCCAGCATCCCGCGGACAAAGGAAGTGCCGAACTCCGGGATGGCCACCGCCCCTGTGGGGCCCAGCAGCGGGTCGTCGGTGAAGCCCAGCTTCTCAGAGGTGGTGAACAGGCTCATGGTGTCCGGGTCATCCAGGGGGATCTTCTGGGGATCCACGCCCGTGAGGTCCTGGAGCATACGGATCATGGACGGGTCATCGTGGCCCAGCATGTCCAGCTTCAAGAGGTTGGACTCCATGGAGTGGTATTCAAAATGGGTGGTGATGATATCGGAATCCTTGTTGTCCGCCGGGTGCTGCACCGGGCAGAAGTCGTAGATCTCCTTGTCCTGGGGGATGACCACCATGCCGCCGGGGTGCTGCCCGGTGGTACGCTTGACTCCCGTACAGCCACGGGCCAGGCGGAGCACCTCGGCAAAGGGCACGTTTTCCCGGCCGATGCGCTCCATGTACTTTTTCACATAGCCGATGGCGGTCTTTTCTGCCACAGTGCCGATGGTACCGGCCCGGAACACATGGTCGTTCCCGAACAGCTCAAAGGTGTACCGGTGGGCGTTGGCCTGGTATTCCCCGGAGAAGTTCAGGTCGATATCAGGTACCTTGTCGCCGCCGAAGCCCAGGAAGGTCTCAAAGGGGATGTTGAAGCCGTCCTTCTCGTATTCCGCGCCACACACCGGGCACTTCATGTCCGGCATATCCGCGCCGCAGCCATAGGGGTGGGCCGGGTCCTGAGCGTAGTCGAAGTCGGAGTGCTTGCAGTTGGGACAGCGGTAGTGGGCGGGCAGAGAGTTGACCTCTGTGATGCCTGACATGAAAGCCACCAAAGACGAGCCCACCGAGCCTCGGGACCCCACCAGGTAGCCGTGCTCCAGTGAGTTCTGCACCAGCTTCTGGGCAGACATATAGATCACATCATAGTGACAGCCGATGATATCCTTCAGCTCCGCAATGATGCGGTCCACCACGATCTGAGGAGGCTCCTCCCCATACAGGCGCTTTGCCTTGCCCCAGACCAGGTCCCGCAGCTGTCCCTCCGAATTCTCGATCTTCGGAGTGAACAGGCCCTGGGGCAGCGGGCGCACATTGTCCACCCAGCTGGCGATCCTGGCCGGGTCGTCGATGACCACCCGGTGGGCCGTCTCCGGCCCAAGGTACTGAAATTCCTCCAGCATCTCCTCGGTGGTGCGGAAATAGAGGGGATTGCTGCTGTCTGCGTCGTCGAACTCCTTGGCCGCCAGCAGGATATGCCGGTAGATCTCATCCTGTGGGTCCATGAAGTGGACATCCCCCGTGGCACAGACAGGCTTCCCCAGCCGGTCGGCCAGCTCCACCACCTTGCGGTTGAAGTCCCGCAGGTCCTCCCAGTCCCGGGCGATGGACTTGCCCTCCTTGTCCGGGCGGAGCATATAGGCGTTGTTGGACAGGGGCTGGATCTCCAGGTAATCGTACCAGGAGGCGATGCGCTCCAGCTCCTGGTCGTCCTTGCCGTCCACGATGGCCCGGAACAGCTCCCCAGCCTCGCAGGCAGAACCGACGATCAGCCCCTCCCGGTTTTCGTTGACCAGGGATTTCGGCATGATGGGAAAGCGGTTATAGTGCTCCAGATGGCTTTTGGATACCAGCTTATAGAGATTGCGCAGGCCGGTCTGGTTCTTAGCCAGCAATATCAGATGGTAGGCGGAACGGCGTCCCCGTCCGCCTTTTTTCATCCCGGCCAGCGTCGGATTCACCTGGGCCAGCCGCTCCACACCCGCCTGGCGGAGCCTGGGCAGGAGCCGCCAGAAGATCTGGCCGCACACCCCGGCGTCATCAAAAGCCCGGTGGTGGTGGAAGGGAGGCAGCTCCAGGTGGTTTGCCACCGTGTCCAGCTTGTGGTTGTTCAGCTCCGGACACAGGTACTGGGCCAGGATCAGGGTGTCCGTCCACAGCGGGTCAAAGGAACGACCGCTTCTCCTGCAATATTCCCGGACAAACCCAACGTCGAATTCCGCGTTATGTGCCACCAGGGGCCGGTCCCCGGCCCAATCCAGGAAGGCGTCCACGGCCTCCTCCGGGCTGGGAGCACCCAGGAGCATCTCGTCAGTGATGCTGGTCAGGGACACCGTCTTGGCGCTGAGGGGGTGCCCCGGCTGGGCAAAGCTGGAGAAGGTGTCCGCCACCTCTCCATCCCGGATGAGGACGGCGCCGATCTCGATGATCTGATCGGTCCTCTTATCAAGGCCGGTGGTCTCCAGGTCGAAGGCGATGAATTCCTCCTCCAGTCCACAGTCTCTGGTCCCGTGGACGGCCACCCGTTCATCCACATCATTCTGGAAATACGCCTCCACGCCGTAGATGACCTTGATCTTCTCCCCTTTGCCGGAGGCGTTATAGGCGTCCGGAAAGGACTGGACCACGCCGTGGTCGGTGATGGCGATGGCCGGATGTCCCCAGCTGATGGCCCGCTTGACCACCTCTTTGGTGTCGCACAGGGCGTCCATCATGGACATCTTGGTATGTAGGTGCAGCTCGATACGCTTCTCCGGCGCGTTGTCCCTGCGGACCTCCGGCTTGGGCAGCTCATTGATGCCATAGGGCTCCAGCACCATATCGCTCTCGAACCGGCTCACCGTCAGCCGCCCCTGGATCTGGACGTGCAGACCCGCTTTGATTTCCCTGATGATGGGCTTGGCCACGTCTCCGTCCATGAACTGGCTGACCCGGATGGAGCCGGTGTAGTCGGTGACATCAAAGCATACCACCCACGCCTTCCGGCGGGGCAGCTCCCGATGCTCTACATTGAAAACGTCGCCCTCGATGAGGACGTTGCCCATGTCCAGCTCCAGCTCGCCGATGGCGGTGGGCTGCTTACGGGTGCTGATCTTCCCGAAGATCTGCTTGACCCGCGGCTTTTTTTCTCCATGCGTCCCGGTACCGCCGGGCGCGCGCATGACCGATCTGCGCATGGCCGCCATCTTGCCGAACAGGTCCTGTCCTGTCCCCTTGCCGCTCTCCGCCGCCCTTTCCGCAGGCTTTGGTGCCGGAGACGCAGGCTTTGGAGCTGCGGGAGCCGTCTTTTTCGCCTCCGCTGGGGCCGGCTTGGGCGCGGCTGTGGCCGGGGCCACAGCGGTATCAGGAGCTCTCTCCACCTCCACCTTGGCAGACTGCAGGCGGAAGCACTGGACCAGCGCGGCCTCCGCCTGACGGAGCGCCCCGGCATCCGGGGCGCTGTCAGCGTGGACGGTGACCAGCATGGACCTGGCCGCCTTGTTCACCCGCACCTCCGCCGGACAACGCCCCAGCACCGACAGCACCCCCTTGGGTATGGCGCACTTGGCAAAGGTCTGTTCAAATGTCAGCTTGCTGGCTCCTGCCATGGGAAACGCTCCTTGTCCTTGTTTTTGTCAAATCATAATGTATCGATGAGCTTCATCAGCTCGTCCACCAGCTGTTCCTCTGGCACCCGGGCAACCACCTGTCCCTTCTGGAACAGTACGCCCTCGCCCTGACCGCCGGCGATGCCCACGTCCGCATGGCGGGCCTCCCCCGGGCCATTGACCACGCAGCCCATCACCGCCACGGTGATGGGCTTGTCCACTTGCCGCAGCAGCTCTTCCACCCGCCGGGCCATGGGGATGAGGTCGATCTTGGTCCTGCCGCAGGTGGGGCACGCGATGAGCTCCGGTCCCTCCCGGCGCAGTCCCACCGCTTTGAGGATCTTTTTGGCCGCGCCGATCTCCTCTACCGGGTCGGCAGTCAGCGTCACCCGGAAGGTATCGCCGATACCCAGGGCCAGCAGGCCGCCGATGCCCGCCGCCGATTTGATGATGCCCAGCTCCGGTGTGCCCGCCTCGGTCACCCCCAGGTGCAGCGGATAGTCGCACCGCTCCGCCATCAGACGGTATGCCCTCACGGTGGTGGATACGTTGGAGGATTTCAGGGATATGCAGATGTCACGGAAGGCGAACTGCTCCAGCATCTGGGCCTGGCGAAGGCCGCTCTCCACCAGGGCTTCCGGGGTTGGCCCGCCATACTTCTCCAGCAGAGGCTTTTCCAGTGAGCCGCCGTTGACCCCGATGCGGATGGGGATCCCCCGGTCCATACATGCCCGGGCCACCGCCTTCACCCGATCAGGGGCGCCGATGTTGCCCGGGTTGATGCGGACCTTATCGATCCCCTGGGCCACTGCCTCCAGCGCCAGCCGATAGTCAAAGTGGATGTCCGCCACCAAGGGCACCGGGCTTTCCGCCTTCAGCGCCCCGATGGCCTTTGCCGCCGCCATATCCGGCACTGCCACCCGCACGATCTCACAGCCAGCCGCAGCCAATGCCCGTATTTGCGCCAAGGTGGCCTCAACGTCATGGGTCGGGGTGTTGGTCATGGATTGGATGGACACCGGAGCGCCGCCCCCGACCTTCACGGCCCCGACTTGGATCTGTCTTGTCATCTCGTCTGTCTCCTTACGATCACTACGCGAAGAATATCTTCCAAACATCGTTGAAGGCCACCACCACCATCAGCGCGATGAGCAGCAGGAAACCAGCAGTATGGACATAGCCCTCGTATTTGGCGGGGATGCTCTTTCGGGTGAACAGGTAAATGACCGCATTGACCAGTACGAAGAAGATCCGTCCGCCGTCCAGCGCCGGGATGGGCAACAGGTTCATCACCGCCAGGTTGACGGAGATGAAGGCCACAAAATACAACACGTTCAAAAAACCGTCCCACACAGAAGTCGAAGCCGTCCCCGCATCGCCCACCGCGTCCACGATGCCGATGATGCCGGACATCTCACCCAGCCCCATCTGGCCTGAGATCAGATCACCCAGCCCCATCCAAACCATTCGGACGAAGTCTGCCGTCTGTGCCACAGATAACTTGATCCGCCCCCAGGCGTTGAGCTCTTCCATCTGCCCGAAGATGAGGCCAAAGCCCTCATTGGTCTGGCCGTCGTACTCATACTCCATGCGGGACATGGGAAAGTCGTTGAGTTCGATCCGCTCCCCGTCCCGCTCGATCACCAGATCGATGCCGCTCCCATCATTCTGGTTGAGGAACGTGATCAGGTCGCTGTATACCAGGACAACGCGGCCGTCCACGCTGACGATCCGGTCCCCCACCATCAGGCCGTCCTCCCCTTCCAGGGCAAAGCCGTCGGCCAGCTGGGTGATCACCGGCGAGCGGACTGCGGTCACCCCGGAATAGAGCAGCAGCACGATGACCAGCCCCAGAACCACGTTCATGAAAGAGCCTGCCACCAGGATGATGAGTTTCTTCCACCAGGACTGGGCCGCAAAAGCACGGGGGTCTCCCGTGGCCTCGTCCTCCCCCTCCATGGCGCAGTAGCCGCCGATGGGGAACGCCCGGAAGGAGTATTGCGTCTCCCCTTTCGTCTTGCTCCATAGGGCCGGGCCCATGCCGATGGCAAATTCATTGACCTTCACCTTCAGGAGCTTTGCCGTGAAAAAGTGCCCAAACTCGTGGATAGCGACCATGATGCCGAAAAACAGGATGGCCAACAGGATGTATAAGATCCTCAACAACAAATCGATTCACCTCAAACTTGACTGCACCGCCTGCCGGGCGGCCCGGTCCGCCCAGAGGATATCCTCCAGACCAGGGTCGTCCTTTGTCTCTACCCGGGCCAGGGCATCCTCCACCAGGCGGGGGATATCCAAAAATCCGATCTGACCTGACAGAAAGAGGGCCACCGCCTCTTCATTGGCGCCATTGAGCACCACAGTGGAGGTCCCGCCCCGCTTGGCGCAGTCCAGCGCCAGGGCCAGGCAGGGAAACGCCTCCAGGTCCGGCTGACGGAAGGTCAGCGGCGGACAGGTCAGCAGGTCCAGCGGCGTGGCCGGGCCGTCGGTGCGCTCCGGCCAGCTCAGGGCATACTGGATGGGCAGGCGCATATCCGCTGTCCCCAGCTGAGCCAGCACGGCCCCGTCCACAAATTCAACCAGAGAGTGGATGATGCTCTCCCGGTGGACCACCACGCTGATGCGCTCCGGGGGCAGCTCATACAGGCGCATAGCCTCAATGAACTCCAGTCCCTTGTTCATCAGGGTAGCAGAATCGATGGTGATTTTTGCTCCCATGGACCAGTTGGGGTGGCGCAGGGCCTGCTCCCTGGTGACATGGGCC
>JAHZFC010000058.1 GCA_019421525.1 Clostridiales bacterium | reverse complement strand
TTTGGCGGTCCGACACCGTTTCTTTTGGCAAGACAAAAGAAATGGGGTCGGGAAAGAAGATAACAAGGACGCAGTCCTTGAAACAGGTCAAGGGTGCCAGCCCTTGGCACTTGCCTTCTTTTCCCACGAGGGAGAGGGAGGCCGCCGCAAGGCGAGACCTTGCGAAAATAATGAATGATTTGATGAGGGATCATGATGTTTAAAATTAAGACCATGAATAAAATTTCCCCCAAGGGACTGGCGGAGCTGCCTGCCGACAGCTACGCCGTGGGGGACGACGTGATGAACGAGGACGGCATCCTGGTCCGTTCTGCCAAGCTCCATGAGTACCCCTTCCCGGAGAACCTCCGGGCCATCGCCCGGGCGGGGGCGGGCACCAACAACATCCCGGTGGACCGCTGCTCTGAGGCGGGCATCGTGGTGTGCAACACCCCCGGGGCCAACGCCAACGCCGTCAAGGAGCTGGTGATCTGCGCCATGCTGGTGGCCTCCCGGGACGTGATGGGAGGCTCCGCCTGGGTGCGGGAGCAGGCACAGACCGAGGGGGTGGATGTGGCCGCCGCCGTGGAGAAGGGCAAGTCCGCCTTCGTGGGCCCCGAGATCTACCACAAGACGCTGGGCGTCATCGGCCTGGGGGCCATCGGCGCGCTGGTGGCCAACATCGCCCTGTCCCTGGGCATGGAGGTGTACGGCTATGACCCCTTCCTGTCGGTGGACGCAGCCCTGCGGCTGGACCGCCACGTCCATGTGGTCAAGGACGTGACCGAGCTGTACAAGGTGTCCGACTATGTGACCATCCATGTGCCCTATATGGACTCCACCCGCCACACCATCGATGCCAACGCCCTGGCCGCCATGAAGGACGGGGTGCGGGTGATCAACCTGGCCCGGGGCGAGCTGGTGGACGACGACGCCATGATCGCCGCGCTGGACGCCGGCAAGGTGGCCTGCTATGTCACCGACTTCCCCAACAACAAGATCACCCTGGCCAAGCATGTTGTGGCCATCCCCCACCTGGGGGCCTCCTCCCCGGAGAGCGAGGAGAACTGCGCCGTCATGGCCGCCCAGGAGCTGAAGGATTACCTGGAAAACGGCAACATCAAAAACTCCGTCAACTTCCCCAACGTGGAGATGGAGCGCACCGGGGTCCAGCGCCTGTGCGTCATCCACCGGAACATCCCGGCCATGCTGGCCAACATCACCCGCCAGCTGTCTGAGGACGGGGTCAACGTGCCCAATATGACCAACAAGTCCAAGGGGGACTACGCCTACACCATCGTGGACCTGGACAGCCCCATCACCGCCGAGGCCGTCGCCGACCTGAAGGCCATCCCCGGGATCATCCGGATGCGGATCATCTGAGCAACTTCCTTTGGCATACGGAGATATGGAAAGCCCCCCGGAACAGGGACAGAACCTGTTCCGGGGGGCTTTTTGCGTAAATCCGGGCTTAGCCGCTCACACGGGCCGAGGCCGCATGGGGCAGCAGGTCGATGACATGGACCGGACACTCGTCCACGCACTTTTGGCAGCCGATGCACTTGTCGTAGTCGATGCGGGCCACGAAGTTGCGCACGGTGATGGCCTGGACCGGGCAGGCGCGCTGGCACTTGCCGCAGCCGATACAGCCCGACTTGCACTCCTTGCGGGTATCCACGCCGGTCTGGTGGCTGGAGCACATGACCACCGGGTTCTGGTAGGTCTCGGGATAGAGGAAGATGACCTTCTTGGGGCAGGCCTGCTTGCACAGGCCGCAGCCCACACACTTGTCCGTGTCCACGTGGGCGGTGCCGTCCACCACGGAGATGGCCCCGGTGGGACACACGGCGGCGCAGTCGCCAAAGCCCAGGCAGCCGTAGGGACAGGCCATCTGGCCGTTGAACAATGTGTTGCACGCCCGGCAGGAGGGGATGCCCTGGTAGTCGAACCGGGTCTGCCCGCCGGTGCCCTTGCAGGCCACGATGGCCTTGTAGCTGGTGGCGGCGCCTGCCTCCACCCCCATGATAGCGGCCAGCTTTTCCGCCACCGCCTGGCCGCCCACGGTGCACTGGTTCACCGGAGCGCCCTCGGCGATGGCCTTTGCATAGGCCGAGCAGCCGGCATAGCCGCAGCCGCCGCAGTTGGCGCCGGGCAGCACGGCCTGGAGCTGCTCCACTTTCTCGTCCTCAGTGACGGCCAGGAATTTGGAAGCGGCCACCAGCAGCACCGCGCCCAGGATGCCCAGCACAGAGAGCAGGATAGTTGCGATCAAGATCGGATCCAAACCAGGCACCTCCTTACACGCCGAAAATGTTGTCCACGATGCCGGCAAAGCCCGTGAAGCTCAGGGATACGATGGCCGCGGACACCAGGGTGATGGGCAGCCCCTCAAAGCAGGCGGGGGGCTTGGCGTCCTGGAGGCGGCGGCGCACCCCGGAGAAGAGCACCATGGCCAGCAGGAAGCCCAGGCCGGCGCCCAGGGCGCACACCAGGCTCTCCACAAAGTTGTAGCCCTCGTCGATGTTCAGGATGGTCACGCCCAGCACCGCGCAGTTGGTGGTGATCAGGGGCAGATACACCCCCAGGGCCACATACAGGGGCGGGATGAACTTCTTGAGGATGAGCTCCAGCAGCTGGACCAGCACCGCAATGATGAGGATGAAGGCGATGGTCTGGAGGTAGGCCAGTTCAAAGTAGTCGAGCAGCTGCTGCAGCGGCCAGGTGACGGCGGTGGCCAGCACCATGACCACGGTGACAGAGATGCCCATGCCCACCGAGGAGTCCAGCCGCTTGGACACCCCCAGGAAGGGGCAGATGCCCAGGAAGTTGACCAGCACATAGTTGTTGGTCAGGATCATGGTGAAAAAGATGATGGCAAGTTTGGCAGCCATAGGTTATTTTCCCCCTTCCTGTGCGTTCTCGCACTGCTCCGCGGAGGGGCAGCCGGCGCAGCCGGCACAGCCCACGCTGCGCTCCTTTTTGTGTCCGGTCTTGCTCTCGATGAAGATGGCCGCGGCCATGAGCACGCCGAACACGAAGAAGCCGCCGGGAGGGGAGGAGAAGATGGCCATGGTGTCCAGCCCCTCGGGCAGCACCTGGATGCCGAAGAAGGTGCCCATGCCCAGGATCTCCCGGATGGAGCCCATGACCACCAGGGTCAGGGTGAAGCCCAGGCCCATGCCCAGCCCGTCCAGGGCGGAGTCCACCACCGGGTTCTTGGAGGCGAACAGCTCCGCCCGGCCCAGGATGATGCAGTTGACCACGATCAGGGGCAGGTAGACGCCCAGGGCCTTATCCAGATCGGGCAGGAAGGCCTGGACGATCATCATCAGCACGGTGACGAAGCTGGCGATGATGGTGATAAAGGCGGGAAGGCGGACCTTGTCGGGGATGACCTTGCGCAGGGCGGACACCGCCGCGTTGGAGCCGATGAGCACGAAGGTGGCGGCCAGGCCCATGCCCAGGCCGTTGGAGGCCATGGTGGTGATGGCCAGGGTGGGGCAGGTGCCCAGCACCAGGCGCAGGGAGGGGTTCTCCTTGAGCAGGCCGTTGGTGAGGATCTGAAGTTTCTTATTCATGTCAGTTCCCCCTTACTTCCTGATAGGCTTGGATGGCCAGGTCGATGGCCTCCACCGCCGCGCGGCTGGAATAGGTGGCGCCGGACACGGCGTTCACATCGGCGTAGTCGATGTTTTCCGCGGGCTTGCCCACGAACTGGCCGGTGAACTCCTCCTCGGTGACCCTGGTGCCAAGGCCCACGGTCTCGTCGTCGGCGGTCATGGACAGGCCGAGGATATTGCCGTCGTTGTCAAAGGCCACGGTAGCCACCACGTCGCCCTTATAGCCCTGGGCGGCGGCCACCACGATGTAGCCCGCGCCGTTGTCGGCCTGGAGCACATCGGACACGCCCTCTACCGAGCAGGACAGCTCGCTGAAGCTGTCCGCCTCAGGCAGCAGGGCGATGTAAGTCGCCTGGGCCTGGGCCTCCTGGTTGGCGGCGATGATCGGGGCGGTGACCGAGTTGACGGCGGCCAGGATCAGGCCGGAGAACAGGCAGATGAGCAGCAGCACCACCACGGGCTTGGCCGTCTCCTGCCAAAAGGCGCTTTTTGCTTTCATCGTTTGCCACCTCCCACGCCCAGCGGACGATGCCGCGTCAGCACGTTGATATAGGGCACCAGCAGGTTCATGATGAGGATGGCGTAGCTGACGCCCTCGGCCATGTTGCCCCAGAACCGGATGCCGCAGGTGATGACCCCCAGCAGCACTCCGTACACGATCTGGCCCTTGGTGGTGTAGGGGCTGGTGGTGTAGTCGGTGGCCATGAAGAAGGCGCCCAGCAGCAGCCCGCCGCTGAGCAGCTGCACCAGCGGGTCGTGACCGGTGAGCAGGCTGATGACCGCCACGGTGGCCAGGTAGGTCACCGGGATGGTGGCTTTGATGGTGCCCACGGCGATGAGGAACACCCCGCCGATGATCAGGGCCAGGGAGCAGGTCTCACCCAGCACGCCCCCGTGGGTGCCCAGCAGCAGGTCCAGATAGGGCAGCTGGGCGCCGTTGTTGACGGCGGCCAGAGGGGTGGCGGAGGTGAGCGCGTCCACCCCGGAGATGGTGTCCGGGAAGGCGAAAGCGGTCATCCGGCTGGTGAAGGACACGGCCAGCACCATGCGCCCCACGATGGCGGGGTTGGCGAAGTTGCGGCCGATGCCGCCGAACATCTCCTTGACGATGACGATGGACACGAAGGCGCCCACGATCGGCATCCACAGGGGGATGGTGGAGGGGCAGTTGAAGGCCAGCAGCAGTCCGGTGACTACGGCGGACAGGTCCTGGATGGAGTCGGGCTGGTGGCGCAGGTGGCACCAGGCGAACTCGAAGAGCACCGCCGCGGCCACGGTGACCGCCGTCACCAGCAGGGCCCGTGGGCCGAAGATGATCGCGCTGGCCACCAGGGCGGGCACGAGGGCGATGATCACCGTCCCCATGATCTTGGTGGTGGTAGCGCTGGAGCGGATGTGCGGGCTGGAGGAAACGGACAGATGGCTCACTTGGTTATCCATTCTTTTTCAGCCCCCTCTCTTTCAGGAGATCCCGGGCCAGGGTGGAGGCCTGGGTCAGCGGGCGCTTGGCCGGGCATATGTAGCTGCAGCAGCCGCAGCCCATGCACAGGTCGGCGTCCAGATGGACCAGCTCGTCCAGGTCGGAGTTGTGATAGGCGTCGTGGATCTCCACCGGGCTCAGCCCGGCGGGGCAGGCGGAGATGCACCGGCCGCACCGGATACAGGGCTCCGGCTCCGGCAGGGCGGCGGCCGCCTGGCTGAGCACTAGCAGGCCGTTGTTCTGCTTGGTGATGGGATAGTTGACGTCCATCTGGCTGACCCCCATCATGGGGCCGCCGGTGATGATCTTCCGGGGATCGGCCTTGGGCTTGCAGTAGTCCAGCACCTCCCCGATGGGGGTACCGATGATGACCGACAGATTTCTGGGCCGGTCCATGAGGTCGCCGGTGACGGTCAGCCGCTTGGTTGTCAGGGGCATGCCGGTGCGCAGGTACCGGCCGATCTCGGCCACAGTGGTGACGTTGTCCACGATGACCCCAACGTCGGCGGGCAGGGCCCCCCGGGGCAGCTCCCGGCCGGTGACGGAATAGATGATGACCTTCTCCGCCCCCTGAGGGTAGGTGGAGGGCAGGGACTGGACCGACACCTTGGACAGATGGGCGGTCTTCTCCTTCATCAGGGCGATGGCGTCGGGCTTGTTGGACTCGATGGCGATGACGCACCGGGGCAGGTCCAGCCAGCGCATGACCGCCTCGATGCCGGCCACCACGTCGTCGGGACACTCCATCATCTCCCGGTGGTCGGCACACAGGTAGGGCTCACACTCGGCGGCGTTGACGATGAAGGTGTCGATGTCGCTGAGGTTCTTGGGGCTGAGCTTCACCGCCGTGGGGAAGCCCGCGCCCCCCAGGCCCACCAGCCCGCAGTCCCGGACGGCCTGGAGGAAGCTCTCCCGGTCCTCCACCTGGGGCGGCCGGATGGACGGGTCCACCGTCTGCTGGCCGTCGGGCTGGATGACCACCACAGTGGTGGGGGCGTTGTAATAGATGGGGTCCAGCTTCAAAACCGTGCCGGATACCCCGGAGTGGATATCGGCGCTGACAAAGCCGCCGGCCTTGCCCACCAGGGTGCCCACGTCCACGTGGTCCCCCTTTTTGACGACAGGCTGGCAGGGCGCGCCGATGTGCTGGCCCATGGGCAGAACGATCTGGGTGGGAAGCGGCATTTTTTCCGTTGGGATGCCGGAAGCGTCCTTGTGGTGGGCCAGGTGGACGCCTCCCGGCCTTCGCAGCCGCGAGAGCAATGACATGGCATTCATCCTTTCTCCCTTTTCTACCGGCGGGCGTGTTCCGTCGCCCCCGGTCCTGGTGCAGACGGCATAATGCACCACGATACATACAACGTCATTATAGGCACCGGGGAGCACCCAAGTCCACTGTTGAAAACGCTGAAAAGTTCCGCTGGAATCTGGTGAGATCGTCAAAAATAAAGGGGCAGATCCAGCGGAAACGGCATCTGGATGTTGTTTCCGCCCTTGCAGAGAAATGGGAATGGGAGTATAATACTCACATATGAAAATATGGAATGGAGGTCATCGCCATGAATGAAGTCATCAAGACCATTTTGGAGCGCCGGGCGGTGCGCAAGTATGAGGACAGGCCCGTGAGCCGGGAGGACCTGGAGCTTATCGTCAAGTGCGGCCAGTACGCCGCCACCGGCATGGGGGTGCAGCCCTGGCACTTCACCGTGGTCACTGACCGGAAGGTGCTCGACAAGCTCAGCGAGGCCAACAAGGAGATCATGCTGGCCGACCCCAATACCCCCGCCCCTGTGCTGGAGTCCATCCGCAGCGGCCAGTTCGATACCTACCGGGGCGCGCCCTGCGCGGTGCTGGTGTCCGGGGAGGGCACCGGACAGAACACCATCGCCGACTGCGCCAACGCCGTGGAGAACATGGCCATCGCCGCCAAGGCCCTGGGGCTGGATAGCTGCTACCTGGCCTCCTTCCAGGTGTGCCTCAACGCCCCCGGAGGCGAGACGCTCAAAAGGGAGCTGGGCATCCCCGAGGGCTATGTGCCCAACTTCGCCCTGTCCATCGGCTACGGCGCGGAGAAGCCCGAGCCCGCCCCCCGCCGGGAGGGGACCGTCAACTGGATCTGAGAGAAATAAGCGCCGTTCCCACCGGGAACGGCGCTTCGGCACCCAAGGGCTGCGCCCTTGACGTTCTTTAAGGACTGCGTCCTTAAAGAACGCCTTTCCCGACCCCATTTCTTTTGACGGCGCCGGCCGTCACGCTGCGCCTGTTCGCGACGCCCGGCTTCCCTCCGCCTCGGGCTTGAAACAGGACAACTATGCTGTCCTTGGTTCCTCGCCCTCGCTGCGGTCCATCCGGGCTGCTCACGACGGCTTAGCGCTCGGCAAAGAAACGGCGGGGAAAGCCGTCCCCGCTTTCCGGGGCCAGGTTTCGCCTGGCGGCGAGTTCCTTTTTGCCCGCGCAAAAAGGAACCAAAAACGCGCCGGGGACTTGGCGCGGATGACCTTCAGCCCCCAAGGACGGGGCTTTGGTCAAAAGCGCCCACGCCCCCGGCCCCCGTTTTACGGGGGAGCAGGATAAGGTGTGCTTACGTCTCTTTCCGGCGTTGGGGTGAGCCGACGCTCCCTACTTCCTATTTCCGCTCGCCGCTCCATTGGCAGTTGTAGAACTCCGTCAGGTCCTCGGGACACGCCTGCTCCCAACAAGTCCCAGATCTAGGCGCTCTACCGTGGGCCGCAGGCACCGCTCTATTTCTGCCCGCACCAGGCGCTGTTGGGTAGACTGTCAGCACCGTTGATCAGTGTGATGGAGCGGCAGCGGAAAGCGGCGCGTCGAGTGTCCTGACTTCATGCGCTAGAAGGTGAATGGGGCATTTCTAACATGCGCTCCCGTAAATCAACGGGGGACCGGGGGTGCAGGCGCTTTGAACGAAAGCGCGTCCTTGGCGCTTGAAGTTCTTCCGCGCCTGACCCCCGGCGATTCTTTGGTGACTTTCTAATCGCTTAGAAAGTCACCCGCCGGAGGCTATGGAATGGCCTCAACGGCTGCAAGGGCCCCGCCCTTGCTGGCGCTGTCAAAAGAAATGGGGTCGGAAAGAGCGGTCCCAAGGACGCAGTCCTTGGCTTTTGTCCCCTTTTGCGCCCACAAAAAGAGACCCGCCGCAAGGCGAGACCCTGCGGCGGGCGGCAGGCCGGGCGCGGCCCCGGGCAGGCGATGCCCTTTAGTTGGTCAGGAAGTCCAGGATGTCCCAGCCCTCGGATCCCTGCTGCTTGTACAGCTCGGTGTAGCCGCAGCGGGTGCAGGTGACGGTGACGAACTTCTTGTTCTGGATGTCGAAGATCTTGGCGAAGTTCCCGCCGGTGGCCTGGAACTGGTCGCTCTCATAATGGGTATTGCCGCATTTGGCACATACGTACTGCATAAGATGCACTCCTTTCTCGTGGTGAGAAAAGCATACCATATCACCTTAAAAATGTCTTTAAGGCAAGGTAAAAAATTTCTGAAGGGAGGGGCGGCCCATGACCTGGCTGTTCGGCATAAAAGGGGAGGACGGGAAAGCCCTGTCCCGGCCCCTGCTCCGGCGGGCGGTGGAGCTGGCCTGGGGCTGGGGGGAGCTGCCGGAGATGGCCCGGAGCGGGCGGGGCAAGCCCTATTTCCCCCAGCGGCCGGGGCGGTGGTTTTCCCTGTCCCACAGCGGGGGGCTGGCCCTGTGCGCCCTGTCCGACGACGGGCCGGTAGGGGCGGACATCGAGGTGGTGCGCCCCCGGCGGGCGGGCCTGTTCACCTATGCCCTGTCCCCGGAGGAGCAGGAGGTGTGCCGGAGGGACTGGGGTGAGTTCTGCCGCCTGTGGACGCTGAAGGAGAGCTGGTGCAAGCGGGAGGACTCCCCCCTCTATCCCCCCAGGGAGGTAAAGACGCCGCCCCCCTGTCCCCACCGGAGCTACGCCGGACCGCTCTGGCGGGGGGCGGTGTGCTGCACCGGGGCGCCGCCGGAGGACATCGTCTGGCTGGAGCCGGAGCAGGTGCCTTAAGAATTTTTTAATCGCTTCCCCCGTTGCATCTTAAACGGGAGGTTTGGTATATTGTTGATAAAGACAGGGAGGGGTCACCCATGCACACCATTTTGATCTGTGACGACGACCGGGACATCGTCTCGGCCCTGAAGATCTACCTGACCAGCGAGGGCTACCAGACGGTGGAGGCCTACAACGGGGAGGAGGCGCTGGCCGCTGTGCGCGGCGGGAACATCGACCTGATCCTCATGGACGTGATGATGCCCAAGCTGGACGGCATCCGGGCCACCGCCAAGCTGAGAGAGGAGGGGAACATCCCCATCATCCTGCTCACCGCCAAGAGTGAGGACTCGGACAAGGTACTGGGGCTGAACATCGGCGCGGACGACTATATCACCAAGCCCTTCAACCCCATCGAGGTGCTGGCCAGGGTGAAGAGCCAGCTGCGGCGGTATACCACCCTGGGGGGCAAGAGCCAGGCGGACCAGGAGGGGCTGTTGCGCAACGGCACCATCGTCATGGACGACAGCGCCAAGACGGTGACGGTGGACGGGGAGAACGTCTCCCTCACCCCCATCGAATACAACATCCTGCGCCTGCTGCTGAAGAACCCCGGCCGGGTGTACTCCACCGCCCAGATCTACGAGCAGGTGTGGAACGATCCCGCCCTGGGCTCGGAGAACACGGTGGCTGTCCACATCCGCCACCTGCGGGAGAAGATCGAGATCGACCCCGCCGACCCCCGGTATCTCAAGGTGGTATGGGGCCTGGGTTATAAAATGGAGAAGATGTGAAGATGAAGCTGCGGGTCGACCCCGCGATGAAGGCTCTCGCTTTCGTCGCGGCTGTGGCGGCTTTTGCCGCCACAGCCATCATGGGCTGGTACCAACTGGCCAATTATGACGCTCTGTGGAACCCAAATTATAATGTTGGGGACGGCTATTCCATCTATTACCTGGAGCGGATGGACTACGACGACATCAACTACCTGCTTAGTCTGACCGAGGCCCAGCAGGAGGGACGGGACCTGTCCCTCTATGAGGAGCAGGAGCTGGCCCGGCTGGAAAGCGAGCTGAGCGCGGACAACACCAACCTGCGCTGGCAGCTGCGGGGGGCGGACAAGCAAGTGATCCAGGGCAACACCCAGGAGGCCCTGCCCGTCCGGGCACTGGGGCTGCTGTGGACCACCTATGAGTCCCAGGGCGCCGATTTCCCTGCAGAGCATATCGAGGGGATCGCCTGGGGCCGGCTGTCGGAGGATGCCATCAATGTTGGCGACCGGACCAACGCCCTATACACCGATGACTGGCAGGAGCAGCTGGAATATTACTGGAACCAGTATCAGTCGGACACAGCGGATACCGGGACAGAGGAGACGGCGGATAGCGGGGAGGCACCCGCGGTGAGCGGGGCGCCGGAGGAGTGGTCCATGGACGGGGTGGATCTGGACACGGTGTTCCTGGCCGCCGACGGCACCGCCCCCATGCTGCTCATCACCGACGAGAGCGGGGACCTGTACGCCTACGCCCCCTGTCTGCGCTGGACGCTGCAGGCCAATGAGTTCGGCTACCAGTATATGATGGAGTCGCTTACCTGGGAGCAGGCGCAGTACACGCCCGAGATCCTGGAGCTGGTGATGTGGCTGGACGAGGCCTTCCCGGTGGACGACCAGTACAAGGCGGCTTACGACAGCCTGGACCAGTGGAAGCAGGACCGGGAGCTGCTGCTGGCCCTGACCATCGTGTGCGCCGTGACGGGCATCCTGCTGACCGCCTACCTGTGCGCTGCGGCGGGACACAAGCGGGGCCAGGAGGGCATCGTTCTCAACTGGTTCCACAAGATCCCCGCGGACGTGCTGGCGGTGCTGCTGTTCTTTGGGGTGATCCTGGCGATAGACCTGGTGGCACAGGTCACGATGTACTATGCCTACACCGACCTGTCCATGGCCGGACAGCTGGTGCTGGTGGGGCTGCTGGTGGCCGCTGCCGCGGCCATGTGCCTGGGGGGCCTGCTGACGGTGGTGGCCCGGTGCAAGGCCCATACGCTGTGGCGCAACACCCTGATCTGGCGTTTCTGCCGCTGGCTGTGGCGGATGTGCCGGGCGGTGGTGGAGGCGTTCCCCCTGACCTGGAAGGTGGTGCTCGTAGGGGTGGGGTATATGCTGTTTACCATTTTCACATTCAACTATTACGGGGGATCCTGGCTGCTGGGCACCGCGGTGTGCATCGTGCTGCTGTGTCTGTGGGCCTTCCAGTGGAAAAAGATCCGTACCGGCGCCCAGCAGATCATCGGCGGCAACCCGGACTACCACATCGACACCCGCCATATGCTCCCCGACCTGAAGCAGCATGCCGATGAGCTCAACAACCTGGGCCAGGCCATCTCGGCGGCGGTGGAGGACCGGATGAAGTCGGAGCACTTCAAGGCCGAGCTCATCACCAACGTGTCCCACGACCTGAAAACGCCGCTGACCTCCATCATCAACTATGTGGACCTGCTGAAAAAGGTGCCCATCGACGACCCTAAGGCCCAGGAGTATATCGAGGTGCTGGCCCGGAAGAGCCAGCGGCTCAAAAAGCTCACCGAGGACCTGGTAGAGGCGTCCAAGGCGTCCACCGGCAACCTCACCGTGGCCCTGGAGCCCCTGGACCTGACCCAGCTGGCCCAGCAGGCCCTGGCCGAGTACGAGGACCGGCTGGAGGGCAAGGGCCTGGCGGTGGTGACCACCTTCCCGGAGGGGGCGGTGTGGGTGGAGGCGGACGGCCGCCACCTGTGGCGGGTGATCGACAACCTGCTGTCCAACTGCGCCAAGTATGCCCTGGAGGGCACCCGCATCTACCTGGAGGTCCGCCGGACGGGGGAGAGCGCGGTGCTGTCCATCAAGAACATCTCCCGGGATGCGCTGAACGTGCCGCCGGAGATGCTGATGGAGCGCTTCGTCCGGGGGGACGAGTCCCGGACCACCGAGGGGTCCGGCCTGGGGCTGTCCATCGCCCAGTCCCTCACCGAGCTGCAAAAGGGCCGCTTTGCCCTGGAGATCGACGGGGACCTGTTCAAGGCCACCGTCACCCTGCCCCTGGCGCCCAGGCCCCCTGTGGGCGGGGAAGAGCTGGACGGCCTGCTGTCCGGCCTGGAGGATATGCTCCCGCCCCAGGACCTGTGAGCCAGGCCCCGGGCAGGATGGGGAAAGGGGAACGGCCCGCCCGCGCAAGAGCGCGGGCGGGCCGTTCCCCTTTCCGCTGTCTGAAGAGCGCAGCGCGCTCATCTCAGCTCCTGATACATGGCGGAGGCGTCCGCCTTGCCCACGATGTCGGCGGTGGACAGCACCTCCACCCGGATGAGCTTCTCGCCGAACTTCAATTCCAGCACGTCGCCGCTCTTCACGTCATAGGAGGCTTTGACGGGCCGGCCGTTGGCGGTGACACGGTCGTTGTCGCAGGCCTCGTTGGCCACGGTGCGCCGCTTGATGAGGCGGGAGACCTTGAGCCACTTGTCCAGTCTCACGAGAACA
>JAHZFC010000057.1 GCA_019421525.1 Clostridiales bacterium | reverse complement strand
AGGGGGACTGGCCGTTGGTGGTCATCAGGGTGTTGATCTGGTACTGGATGGTCTGCACGCCGCTCTTCAGCTCGTCCCGGGTGCGGGCGGCGGCGATCTTCTCCACTGTGGCGGCATCCAGCTCCGGGGCGGCCTCACGGGTCTTGCGGATATATTTCTCATAGGTCAGGCGCAGGTACTTGCCCAGGTGGCTCATCTCCACGCTCTGCCCGCCGTACTGGTTGGAGGCCACACAGGCGATGATCTGGGTGACGATGGTGCAGGCCACCTGGAAGCTCTTGGGGGACTCGATGAGCTTGCCGTTGATCATGGTGCCGTTGTCCAGCATGTCCCCGATGTTCACCAGGCAGCAGTTGAAGATGTGCTGCACGAAGTAGTCGGCATCGTGGAAGTGGAGCACTCCGTCGTCGTGGGCCTTGGAGATGTGCTCGGGCAGGAGGATGCGGCGGGTCAGATCCCGGCTCACCTCGCCGGCGATATAGTCCCGCTGGGTGGAGGCGATGGCGGTGTTCTTGTTGGAGTTCTCCTCGGCCAGATCCTTGTTGTCGTTGCGGATCAGGGCCAGGATGGACTCGTCGGTGGTGTTGGCCTTGCGTACCAGGGCCCGGGTATAGCGGTAGATGATGTAGGCCTTGGCCAGCTCGTACTTGCCCGCGGCCATGAGCTTGGTCTCCACCATGTCCTGGATGTCCTCCACCAGCAGCCGCTGGCGGCCCTTGGCTGCCACGGAGTCGGCGATGGCGTCGATGGAGGCATCGTCGATGCGGTGCTCCTCGTCCACCGCGGCGTTGGCCTTCTGGATGGCGATGACGATCTTCGAACGGTCAAAATCGACGGTGGAGCCGTCGCGTTTGATGACTTTCATTGGTAGCTCCTCCCCACAGCGGTAATCATGCGATCTCGGTCAGAGCGGACGGGGGACAAGGCCTGGGCACAGCGGCTGCCGCTGTGCCCCGTCCCGACTGTGAGATCAGATAAGCGGAACTTATCTTAGCATACAGGATGTTGTTTGTAAATAGGGAAAACCAAATCTTGCGATTTTTTTCTCGGCGGATAGACCTGAGTACAAGATATGGTGTTTTTCTCCTGCGCGCGGCCGCTCCTCCGGTGGCGGCCGGCCGGAGCGGCGCATAGACTGGAGTGCACCATTAGGAAAGGAGCGTGCAACATGAACGACATCCAACTGAACGGCCCCTCCCGCGGCTGCTCCATCTCCGCGGAGGAGTTTGCCGCCGCTCTGGCGGCCTCGGGCACGTCCGGCACAGGGAGCGCCTGCGGCGGGACGGCCTGCGCCTGCGGCCAGGACTGCGCCGGGGGCCAGAGCTGCGGGGGCCAGAGCTGCCCCTGCGGCGGACAGCAGATGATCTGCTGCTGCCGGACGATCCCTAAGCCCACCCCCGTGCCCGAGATCCGGGAGGGATGCTGCTGCAAGCAGAGCTTCCGGGCGGCGCTTCAACTATTATGTGACAGCCAGATCGCCAGCCTGGTGGACTTCGACGCGGCGGTGTTCCTCACCGATACCTATTCCGCGGGCGCCACTCTGAACACCACTGTCCCGGAGACCACACCGACCGACAATCTGGGCACCCCCAGCGGCAGCTTCCTGCGGCTTTCTAGCTGCAACTGTGACCTGCTGGAGATCTCCGCCACCCTGTATATGCCTCCCGCCACATCCACCGGGGCGACTGCCACCCAGGTGTCCCTGTGCGAGCTGGCGGCCATCGCCCTCCAGGTGGCCCAGGGCACCGCCGAGGGGGACGTCACCGCCCCGGAGGCCACCACCCGGAACTACCGCTGCCTCAAGCAGCTGCTCAGCCAGCGGCTCGCCCCCTGCAACAGCCGGTGCGGGGAGTGCTCCTGCAAGTGTGACTGCGATGACTGCTGCTGCGCGGCCGGGGTGCTGAGCGTCCTGGCGGACAACAACCTCAGCCGGAAGGTCACTCTGGCCGCCGGTCAGCTGGTGCTCCAGGGGGTCACCCTGCTGGGCACTTTGGGCAATGTGCTGGTGCTGGCCAACGATGAGGATCAGCGGATCTACTTCGTGTGTGCCGCCAAGGTCCAGTTTTTAGGCTGATCGGTCAGGAAGCGTCCATTATGACGGGGAAAGCGGGCGGCACTGCCGCCCGCTTTTGGTGTGAAGATCAGATGGGACCGCCCATCAGGATCGGGCGGGAACGGGCAGCGCCCTGGTATAGCGCACCGTGAGGACGGCTGCGGCCACGGCCACAACAGCCTCGGTGATGGGCATGGCAAACCAGATGGCGTTGGCGGCGATCAGGGGGAGCAGGCAGATGAGGGCAGCGCTGACCACGATGCCACGGGAGATGGAGATGAGGAAGGAGGCGCCCGGCTTCATCAGGGCCTGGAAATAGTAGGTGGAGAAGATGTTGAAGGGGAGCAGCAGGAAGGACAGGCCATAGCTGCGCATGATGAAGGGGGCCATGGCCAGGATGGCGTCGGTGGGGGCCATGAAGATGCGGATAAAGACATTAGGGACGGCCAGCATCAGAGCGGTCCACACCAGGGCGAAGGCCCCGGAGGTCAGCAGGGAATACCGCAGCGTCTGGCGGATGCGGTCCCCCCGGCCGGCGCCGAAGTTCACCGACAGGATGGGCTGGGCCGCCTGGCCCACGCTGTAGGCGCAGCACTGGACGATGGTGCTGATGTTGACGATGATGCCGTAGATGGACAGGGCGTCCGCGCCCAGATAGGCCATGATCTGCCGGTTGAACAGCATGGTCAGCACCCCCATGGCCACGTCCACCAGGAAGGTGGAAAAGCCGGTGACCAGCACCTTGTTCAGCTTATGGAGCAGGCCGGTGGGCCGGACCAGCCGGAGGGTGTTCTTCCTGGAGAAAAAGTGGGTGAGCATGACCACGAAGGTGATGACCGCACCCATGGCGGTGGCCAGGCCCGCGCCAAAGATGCCCATGTCCAAGGGAAAGACGAACACATAGTCGCCGAACACGTTGAAGATGCCGCCGGCCAGCACTCCTGCGGTGGCCAGGCCGGGGGCCCCGTCGTTGCGCAGGAAGGCGGCCAGCATCTGGTTGAGGGGGAACAGGGGGATGACGAACCGGATGGGCCGCAGGTAGGCCTGGGCCAGGGGGAGGAGGGCCTCATCCGCGCCGAACAGCCGGAGCATGGGCACCTCCAGCGCCGCGACCACCAGCCAGCTGGCCGCGGCCAGCACCAGGGTGGCGGCCAGGGAGACGGAGAAATACTCGTTGCCCCGCTTCTTCTCTCCTCCGCCCCGGGCGGTGCTGAGCAGCACCGAGCCGCCGATGCCGGTGAGCAGGCCCAGGCTGTATATGATGTTCCAGATGGGAGCCACCACCGCCAGGGCTGCCGTGCCGCTGGGCCCCTGGTATTGGCCCACCATGGCCATGTCCACCAGGCTGTAGATGGAGCTGATGAGGGCGCTGCCGAAGGCGGTGGCCAGGTATTTGAAGTAGATGGAGCGTAAATTTCCCCGCAACAGGTCCATATCCGGTATCCTCCCAATGCGATAAAAAGAGCCGGACAAGAAAACAGGCGTCTCAGCCTGTCACCTTATCCGGCTCGCCATTTCTGATGAACAGCTTGCCCTCCGAGTGAGCAGGGTCTAGTATAGCCGAGGGGGAGAAAAATGTCAAGTCCCGTCCTGCCCTTCAGGACCTGTTTGGGCCGCCTTGGCCGACGCCTTCCGCCGCCACAGCCGGACCCCCCAGACGGCCAGGTCGACGAGCAGAAGCAACAGGCCATAGACCTGGCCGTTTAGGGCGGGCAGATAGTGGTCGCCGGTAAAGCCGTCGAGCCAGCCAAAGGGGACAGTGACCACGAGGGAGCCCGCGAACAGGACCAGGAAAAGCAAAAGGCGGACCCGCATCTGACGAGGGGCGGGGATGGTGTGGTCTACAGCCACCAGGGCGATGAGGGCGAATAGGAGCAGGGTGGCGGGCAGGCGGCTGACCTGGTACCAGACATGGTTGACCAGGAAAAGTCGGGCGGAGGCGAGCTCGGGAGCGCCGCCGACCCGCTGCGGGGGCAGGATGATATTGATGGCCAGCAGGAACAGGGAGCACAGCAGCAGCAGGACCAGGTAGCCGATGACGACGCCCCAGGCCGCCCGGCGCAGGAGGACCGCCCGCCGCTCCCTTCGGTCGCCGTAGAGCAGTGCCTCCACCGGCACCTGGTAGAGCCCGGCCAGGCGGACCAGGGTGTCCAGGTCGGGCTGGCTGCGGCCGGTCTCATAGTTGGAGACGGTCTGCCGGGTGGTGTGGAGCTGCTCGGCCACCTGCTCCTGGGTCATGCCCAGCCGGGTACGGCAGCTTTTCAGATTTTGATGGATGTTCATGGCACGGACCTCCTATCCGCTTCCAGTGAAGCACAAATGGCGGGAAAAGGCAAGCAAAGTTTCTTTGCGCGACCCCCAGAGCAGGCGTGCAAGAGGATAAGGGGGGGAGGGACCGCAGAGAGACGGTTGAAAAACCGGGGGAAAACGGGTATACTGGGGCAGATGTCTGAAAGGGAGCGATGCCATGAAACGGATCTTGCTGCTCACCACCGGGGGGACCATCGCCTCCCGGCCCACGGAGGAGGGGCTGGCCCCCGGCCTGGACGGGGCCACATTGTCCCACCACCTGGGGAGCCTGGCCGACCGCTATGACCTGACGGTGCGGGACATCCTCCAGCTGGACTCGTCCAACATCCAGCCGGAGGAGTGGCGGCTGATCGCCAGGCACGTCTATGAGGCCCGCCGCGACTTTGATGGTATCGTCATCTCCCACGGCACGGACACTATGGCTTACACCGCCTCGGTACTCACCTTCATGGTGCTGGGCATCCCCATCCCGGTGGTGCTCACCGGGGCCCAGCTGCCCATCGAGCACCCCCTCACCGACGGGGTGGACAACCTGCGCACCGCCCTGGCCATGGCGGCCTCCGGACGGCCGGGGGTATTTTTGGCCTTCAACCGGAAGGTGATGCTGGGCTGCCGGGCGGTCAAGACCCATACCACCGATTTCGGCGCCTTTGACAGCGTCAACTGGCCCCTTGCGGCGGTGGTGAACGGCTCCGGCCTGGTGATCCGGGAGGAGGCGCTGCCCCCGGCGGCAGGGCCCTGCGTCCTCCGGGACCAGCTGTGCCAGGAGGTGTTCCTCATCAAGCTCACCCCCGGGCTGGACCCGGAGGTGTTCGACATGCTGCTGAAGATGCACTACCGGGGCGTGGTCATCGAGGCCTTCGGCGCGGGGGGGCTCCACTTCATCCGCCGCAACCTCATCGAGAAGCTCCACGCCGCCGCTCAGGCGGGGATGGCGGTGGTGGTGTGCAGCCAGTGCCTGTACGAGAGCAGCGACTTCACCCTGTACCAGGCCGGGCAGAAGGCCCTGGCTCAGGGGATCATCCAGGGGTACGACATGACCACAGAGGCGGCGGTGACCAAGCTCATGTGGGCCCTGGGACAGACAGACGACCTGGGCGGGGTGCGGGAGATCTTCTCCCGCAGCCTGGCCGGAGAGATGCGGGAGGAGCCGGAGAGATGAGCCAGAACAGAGACAACATGGACCACAGGACGCGGATGCTGGCGGGCCTGCCCTACAAGGCGTGGCTGGACGGCCTGCCCCAGGCGCGGGAGCGGGCCCGGCGGCTGTGCTATGAATACGATCACCTGCCGCCGGAGCGGTGGGGAGAGCGGGAGGCCCTGCTCAAGGAGCTCTTGGGCGGGACGGGGCAGCGGCTCACGGTGGAGCCGGGCTTTCATTGCGATTACGGCTCCAACATCACCGTGGGGGAGGACTTTTACGCCAACTTCAACCTGGTGATCCTGGATGTGGCCCCGGTGACCATCGGCGATCATGTGATGATCGCCCCCAACGTGTCCATCTACACCGCCGGACACCCCCTCCACCCGGACAGCCGCAACAGCGGCTATGAGTACGGCCAGAGCGTGACCATCGGGGACGACGTGTGGATCGGGGGCAGCGTGGTGATCCTCCCCGGGGTGACCATCGGCCGGGGGGCGGTGATCGGCGCCGGCAGCGTGGTGACCAAGGACATCCCGCCCATGGTGCTGGCGGTGGGCAACCCCTGCCGGGTGGTCCGGCCCATCACTGAGGAGGACCGGAGGTATTATTATAAGGACAGGCCCTTCACCCAGCGGGAGATGGAGGAGTTTTGAGGCCCTGGCGGGCCTCCGGCGCTTGCCAGGTTTCGCCTTGCGGCGAGTTCCTTTTTGCTCGCACAAAAAGGAACCAAAAATGCGCCGGGGGTCAGGCGCGGATGAACTTCAAGCGCAAAGGACGCGCTTTCGTTCAAAGCACCTGCACCCCCGGACCCTGGTTTTACGGGGGCGCAGGATAGGGTGGTGCAACGTTCTCTGTCCGGCGTTGGGGTAAGCCGACGCGCCCTGCCCCCAGTTTCCGCTCACCGCTCTATTGGCGGTTGTGGAAACCTGCCCGGCCCACGGGACACGCCTGCTGCCGACGGGCCATCCCAGCCAGGCGCTCTACCGTGGGCCGCTAAGAGTGGCGCTTCTGTCGGCATCAGCGGCAGCGGAAAGCGGCGCTTCGTGTGTCCTGACCTCATGCGCCGTCAATAGAAAGGTGCACCGAAGGGCCAGTGAGCGCTTTTCTTTGGCGGTCCGACACCGTTTCTTTTGGCGCTGTCAAAAGAAATGGGGTCGGAAAAACAGCATCTCAAGGACGCAGTCCTTGCAATAGGTCAAGGGCGCCAGCCCTTGGAAAAACAAAACGCCATGCTGCCCAGCATGGCGTTCCTTGTTTGCGGAAAGAGGCGAGCTTTAGCCCTCGTCGGGGACAAAGCGCCCTTTGATGTGGCGTTTGAGGGCTTCGAAGCTCTCTACGCTCAAATCGTGCTCGATCTTGCAGGCGTCCTCGGCGGCCACCTCGGGGTCCACCCCCAGCTGTGTCAGCCACTTGGTGAGCAGCTGATGGCGCTCGTAGATGCGCGCGGCGATCTCATACCCGCTGTCTGTCAGGTGGAGCAGGCCGTCATCATCCATGATGACGTAGCCGTTTTCCCGCAGCAGGCTCATGGCCCGGCTGACACTGGGCTTGGAGAAGTTCAGATGCTGGGCTACGTCGATGGAGCGGACGTTCCCCTTTTCACTCAGGGCCAGGATGGCCTCCAGATAGTTTTCCGCGGACTCATGGATCTGCATATGATCACCCGGATAGATGATAGCACGATCCTACGAAAAACACAACAGCAAATGTTGGTTAGCTATTGACAACTGGAGTTAGCAGTGCTAAACTAACAGATGGTTAGAGGATACTAACCGAATCTATCGACTTGGGGTGGTCATCATCATGCCGCTGACGATGTTGGGCCGGGGACAGGAGAGCACTGTCAAACGTATCACCGGAAAGGACGAGGTCCGTACCTTTTTGAAGAGCCTTGGCTTTGTGGAAGGGGGCAAGGTGACCGTGGTCAATGAGATCGGCGGCAATGTGATCGTCAATGTCAAGGACACACGGATCGCCCTGAGCAAGAGCATGGCCAGCCGCATCATGGTGTGAGCGGGCGTGCATTTGGCCATAAGCTGAGAAGAGAGGAGAACATTGCCGTGAAAACACTCAGGGATGTCAAGGTGGGCCAGACCGCTTCCGTGGTCAAGCTCCACGGTGAGGGCGCCCTCCGCCGCCGGATCATGGACATGGGCATCACCAAGGGCACCTCCATTTACGTGCGCAAGGTCGCGCCGCTGGGGGATCCGGTGGTGGTCACTGTCCGGGGCTATGAGCTGTCCATCCGAAAGGGAGACGCAGACTGTATCGAGGTGACGTAAAGCCGTCGAAAAAGGCTGCACCTTTTCCCACGGGAAGGATGCGGCCCGCAGCAGCATGCGTCACCGCAAGCTCCATATCCCTCGCTTCCGCCGAAGGAGAAAGCTCAGCCATTGCGCTGCGGTCCCTTTCCCAACGAAACCCGCTGGCGCTGGGCTTTTGAGGGAGCTCCAGAGGACGGGGCTCGCACGTTTGCGGGCCGAAAACATACCGCACTTGATTGGCGCCCGCGGGCGCGAACGGAAAGGCGGCGCGGGAACGCGCCATTATTTTTGAAGAGGGGTTAGTTAAAACTAACTTAAAGGAGGAAATAAGCTATGTCCATCAGACTGGCTCTTGCCGGCAACCCCAACTCCGGCAAGACCACCATGTTCAACGCCCTGACCGGCTCCAACCAACGGGTGGGCAACTGGCCGGGCGTGACGGTGGAAAAGAAGGAGGGCCGCCTCAAGGCGGACAAGGATATCACGCTGACCGACCTGCCCGGCATCTATTCCCTGTCCCCCTATACCCTGGAGGAAGTGGTGGCCCGGGAGTACTTAGTGGGAGAACGCCCCGACGGCATCATCAACATCGTGGACGCCACCAACATCGAACGCAACCTGTACCTCACCACCCAGCTCATGGAGATGGGCATCCCCGTGGTGGTGGCCCTGAACATGATGGACCTGGTGCGGAAAAACGGGGACAAGATCGACGCGGGCAAGCTGTCCAAGGCCCTGGGCTGCCCGGTGGTGGAGGTGTCCGCCCTGAAGGGGGAGGGGCTGGATAAGCTGATCTCCACGGCCAAGGACGCCGCCGCGCGGAAGTCCGCCCCCGCCCGGCTGACCTTCTCCGCCCAGGTGGAGACCGCCCTGGCGGACATCCAGTCGGTGCTCTCCAACCCCATCCCCGCCGGGATGGAGCGGTGGTACGCCGTGAAGGTGTTCGAGCGGGACGACCAGGTGATGAGCAAGCTGACGCTGTCCGCCGATGCCAAGGCCAAGGTGGAGCAGGCCGCCGCGGACTGCGAGAAGGCCCTGGACGACGACGCGGAATCCATCATCACCAATGAGCGGTACGAACAGATCACCAAGGTCATCGCCTCCTGTGTCAGGAAGGGCCGCACCGGGCTGTCGGTGTCCGACAAGATCGACCGGGTGGTCACCAACCGCATCGCCGCCCTGCCCATCTTCGTGGTGGTCATGGCCCTGGTGTACTCCATCGCCATGGGCGGCTGGACCATCTCCATCGGCACCCACCTCACCGACTGGGCCAACGACGGCCTGTTCGGCGACGGCTGGTTCGTCCCCTTCACCGCTGACAGCGACGCCTGGGACGAGGACTCCGGCGCCTTCGAGGAGGCCTCCGCCATCATCGAGGCCTATGAGGCCGGCCAGACCGAGGCCTACATATATGACGACGAAGCCGGCGTGACCAATGTGCTGGAGGTCAGCGAGGAGACCTATCAGGAGGCTCTGGCCGTGCCCGAGCCCGACCCCACCGAGTACGGCGTGTGGGTGCCCGGCATCCCGGTGCTCATCGAGAACGGCCTGACCGCCATTGGCTGCAACGACATCGTGCAGTCCCTGATCCTGGACGGCATCGTGGGCGGCGTGGGCGCCGTGCTGGGCTTCGTGCCCCAGATGCTGGTGCTCTTCCTGCTGCTGGCCATTCTGGAGGACATCGGATATATGTCCCGCATCGCCTTCATCATGGACCGGATCTTCCGCCGCTTCGGCCTGTCCGGCAAGTCCTTTATCCCCATGCTGGTGGCCACCGGCTGCGGCGTGCCCGGCATCATGGCCTCCCGGACCATCGAGCAGGACCGGGACCGGAAGATGACCATCATGACCACCGGCTTCATCCCCTGCGGGGCCAAGATGCCCATCATCGCTCTGTTCGCCGGCGCCCTGTTCGGCAACTCCGCCTGGGTGGCCACCTCCGCTTACTTCATCGGCGTGGCGGCGGTGATCATCTCCGGCATCATCCTGAAGAAGTTCAAGGCCTTTGCCGGCGAGCCCGCCCCCTTCGTCATGGAACTGCCCGCCTACCACGCCCCCTCTGTGGGCAATGTGCTGCGCTCCATGTGGGAGCGGGGCTGGTCCTTCATCAAGCGGGCCGGCACCGTCATCCTGCTGAGTACCATCGTGCTGTGGTTCCTCCAGGGCTTCGGCTTTGAGAACGGGGCTCTCGGCATGGTGGAGGACAACAACAACTCCATCCTGGCCAACATCGGCAGCGCCATCGCCTGGATCTTCGCCCCCCTGGGCTTCGGCACCTGGCAGGCCACCGTGGCCACCATCACCGGCCTCATCGCCAAGGAGGAAGTGGTGTCCACTATGGGCGTGTGCTACTCCGGCAACCTGACAGCTAACATCGGCGCGGCCTTCACCGGAATCGGCGCCTACGCCTTCATGATCTTCAACCTGCTGTGCGCCCCCTGCTTTGCGGCCATGGGCGCCATCAAGCGGGAGATGAACAATGCCAAGTGGACCTGGGCGGCCATCGGCTATATGTGCGGCTTTGCCTATGTGATGAGCCTGATCGTCTACCAGATCGGCGGCCTCATCACCGGTGAGGTGGGCTTCAATGTGTTCACCGTGGTGGCCATCGCCCTGGCGGTGGGCCTGGTGTACCTGCTGGCGCGCAAGGGCTATAAAGGGGAGGCAACCAACCTGCGGGCCGTGGACGTGGTCAAGGTCTGATCCCCTGTTTAGAAAGGAAGCAACACTATGGAAACTGCCATTGTCGTGGCTGTGCTGGTGGTGATCGTGGCGCTGGCCGTGCGTTCGCTCATCAAGCAGAAGAAGAGCGGCGGCGGCTGCAACGGCGACTGCGGCCACTGCAAGGGCTGTCACTAAGATCAACTGGGAGCGGCTCCGCCGGGATGGCGGGGCCGCTTCTTTTTTTGCAAAGGCCCCGCCCTTGCCATCCCCCCTCCGGGGGAGGAAAAGGGGTGGCATGCCGCCCTGTTTTGTGCTATGATGTGGGACAGACTAGAAAAGGAGGTGCCCGCCCATGAGGACCAGGATGACCGGGCTGGCGCTGGCCCTGGCGCTGCTGCTGATATCGACCGGCTGCGGGACGACGATCGAGACCACCCCGGACCCGGTGCCCGCCAACACCTATTCCGCTGAGGACTTTGTGGTGGCTGGGGGATTCCTCACCTATGATGGGGACGGTCCCAGCTATGTGGGGGTGGACGTATCCGCCCACCAGGGCGAGATCGACTGGGAGAAGGTGGCCGCGGCAGGGGTGGAGTTCGCCATGATCCGGGCGGGCTACCGGGGATACACCGAGGGCGGGATCTTCCAGGATGAATACTTTGTCCAGAATATGGAGGGCGCCCTGGCCGCCGGGCTGAAGGTGGGGGTGTATTTCTTCTCCCAGGCCACCAGTGAGCAGGAGGCGGTAGAGGAGGCCCGGCAGGTGCTGGAGTGGATCGCGCCCTATGACGTGGCCTGGCCGGTGGTGTTCGACTGGGAGCGGGTGAGCCAGGAGGGCTCCCGCACCCTGGACACCAGCGGGGAGACCATCACCGACTGCACCATCGCCTTCTGCCGGGAGGTGGAGGAGGCGGGCTACCTGCCCATGGTGTACTTCAGCCCCTCCAAGGGCTACGACGAGCTGGACCTGGAGCGGCTGCTGGACTGGCCCTTCTGGCTGGCCCACTACACCCAAGACTGGTCGGCCACCAGCTTCCGCTACCACTTCGCCATGTGGCAGTACACCAGCTCCGGCACGGTGGACGGCATCTCCACCAACGTGGATCTGAACCTGTGCCTGACGGACTTTGAGCAGTGGCGGCAGGACGGGGAGGGGACGGAGAGCGGCGCGCCCGAAGAAGGCGCGACGGGATCCCCGGAGACAGGGGACAGCCCCACGCCGGAGGACAGTCCGGCGCCAAGCGACAGCTGACAGAAAGGAAGGACAGATCTATGGACCGAGCCAACATCCTGGTGGTGGAGGACGACGCCGACATCAACCGCCTGCTGTGCACCATTCTGGAGGGGGCGGGCTATTCCTGCCGCTCCGCCTTCTCCGGAAGCGAAGCCATGCTCTGGGCGGAGAAATACGACTACGACCTGGTGCTGCTGGATCTGATGCTCCCGGGGCTCACCGGGGAGGAGTTCATCACCCAGATCCGCCAGGGCAAGACCATGCCCATCATCGTGCTGTCCGCCAAGGTGGCGGTGGACGACCGGGTGAACGCCCTGGCCCTGGGGGCGGACGACTTCATGACCAAGCCCTTTGACAACCGGGAGGTGCTGGCCCGGGTGGAGGCCCAGCTGCGCCGCAGCCGCAGCTTTTCCCAGCCACAGGTTGGGAAAGACCTGAGGTGGGGTCCCCTGGTGCTCAGCCGGGACAGCCACACCGCCACCCTGGACGGGAAGGAGCTGACCCTCACCACCCGGGAGTTCGCCATCCTGGCCCTGCTCATGGAGCAGCCCAAGCGGGCCTTCTCCCGTGCCCAGATCTACGAGTCCGTGTGGGGGGAGGAGTTCATGGGGGACGAGAACACGGTGAACGTCCACGTGAGCAACCTGCGCGCCAAGCTGAACAAGGCGGGCCCCGGGCAGGAATACATCAAGACGGTGTGGGGGATCGGGTTCAAGATGGCGGAGATATAAAAGGGCCGAAAGGCCCTTTTATCCCAAAAGCCCAAGGGCTGCGCCCTTGACCTGTTACAAGGACTGCGTCCTTGACCTGTTACAAGGACTGCGTCCTTGACCTGTTACAAGGACTGCGTCCTTGAGATTTCTTTTACGACCCCATTTCTTTTAACATTCGCGCAAGGGGGCACCCTTGCGACCTATTGAGGCCGTCCCGGCCTCCGGCGGGTGACTTTTTGTTCGCGCAAAAAGTCACCAAAAACGCACTTAGGGGGTATGGCCCCGGATGAAGCTCCG
>JAHZFC010000056.1:12211-12886 GCA_019421525.1 Clostridiales bacterium | reverse complement strand
CTACTTTCTGTGCGCACAGAAAGTAGGCAAAGATGCGCCGGGGGTCAGGCGCGGAAGAACTTCAAGCGCCAAGGACGCGCTTTTGTTCTAAGCGCCTGCACCCCCGGACCCCCGTTTTTACGGGAGAGCAGGACAAGAAGTGCATCTCATCCCGTCCGGCGTACAAAGGAGGATGCACCCAGCTTCTTGTTCCGCTGCCGCTCCCCTGTGCCGTGTTCAGCTGCGGGCAGTTTAACACAGTGCGCCTACCTAGCGCATGCCAGACACAGGAGCACCTGCGGCCCACGGGACGCGCCTGGCACATGACAGAACAGCGAAAAAGGACCTCCGCCTGGTTGGTGGAGGTCCTTTTTTATATCGAAATGTGGCTGTCAGCCCTGATCTTCATGTTGCTCCAGATATTCGATCATCACTTTGATGATCAAATTAGAGACAGAGCGCTTTTCTTTTTCTGCCTGTACTTCGATTCGCCGTTTCAGCTCTTCTGAAACACGAAAACCGATCTGCTTATCGCTTTTCTCCACTGGACCGCCCCCTATGTTTAGCATTATATAGCAATGTATATCTTTTGTCTTGACGATCATTGTTAAACATTGCACAACATAATGGGATAGGGGGTGAACACATGAAAGGCTACGCGTCAAAACAGCTCAACACTTGCGGTGGCTGTAAGCA
>JAHZFC010000056.1:0-12201 GCA_019421525.1 Clostridiales bacterium | reverse complement strand
CGTTTACCAGCACTACGTTCGGAGAGGACCCAGTGACTACATTGCGATCTAGTATGGGCACTGTGCATATCCCATGCTCAAAGACCGGCGGGTCAATGAAACTTGCCCCCATTGGGAGGCGGCGGTGCCGCCGGAAGAAGAGATTTGAAACAAAAGAAACATCAGGCGCTGTCTCATAGACCGTCCGCACCGTAAAACAGCACGACAGAGCGGCAGCGGAAAGTGGCGCTTCGTGCGTCCCGCTTTGTGCGCCGGAAAAAGACGGACGCACAGCCTATCCTGGGCCCCGTAAAAACGGGGTGATTATAAGGGCGCGGCCTTCGCCCGCCTGATCAGCGCCCCTAAGCGTGCTTTTGCCTACTTTTCGCACGAGCGAAAAGTAGGCCGCCGGAGGCTGGGACAGCCTCAACGGATCGCAAGGGCCGGGGCCCTTGCAAAAAGCCCTCCCGCCGGGGAACTCCTGGCGGGAGGGCTTTCGTATCATATGACTTGTTGCTGCACTCAGACGTTTCTATTAACAAATTCCCTGCCAGAGCATGGCGTCGGCCACCTTCAGGAAGCCGGCGATGTTGGCGCCGGCCTGGATGTCGCCCTTCATGCCGTACTTCTCCGCGGCGTCGGCGCAGGCCTTGTAGATGCCCTCCATGATACCCTTGAGCTTACCGTCCACTTCCTCGAAGGTCCAGCTGATGCGGCCGGAGTTCTGGCTCATCTCCAGGCCGGAGGTGGCCACGCCGCCGGCGTTGGACGCCTTGGCGGGGGAGAACATCAGGCCGGCGCCCTTGATGGCGGTGATGGCCTCGGGGGTGCAGGGCATGTTGGCCCCCTCGAACACGCCGATGCAGCCGTTGGCGATGAGGGCGCGGGCGGACTCCTCGTTGAGCTCGTTCTGGGTGGCGCAGGGCAGGGCGATGTCGCAGGGCACCGTCCAGATACCGGAGCAGCCCTCCACATACTTGGCGGTGGGCACATAGTCCAGATAGGTCTTGATGCGGTCCCGTTTGACCTCCTTGATCTCCTGGATGACCTTGTAGTCGATGCCGTTCTCATCCACGATGTAGCCGTTGGAGTCGCACATGGCCACCACCTTGCCGCCCAGCTGGGTACACTTCTGGTTGGCGTAGATGGCCACGTTTCCCGAGCCGGAGATCACCACCCGCTTGCCGGCAAAGGACTGGCCGTTGTCCCTGAGCTGGGCGTCGGCAAAGTAGCACAGGCCGAAGCCGGTGGCCTCGGTGCGGGCCAGGGAGCCGCCATAGCTCAGGCCCTTGCCGGTGAGCACGCCGGACCACTCGTTGCGGATCTTCTTGTACTGGCCGAAGAGGTAGCCGATCTCCCGGCCGCCCACGCCGATGTCGCCGGCGGGCACGTCGGTGTCCGGGCCAATGTGGCGGTAGAGCTCGGTCATGAAGGACTGGCAGAAGCGCATGACCTCGGCGTCGCTCTTGCCCTTGGGGTCGAAGTCGGAGCCGCCCTTGCCGCCGCCCATGGGCAGGGTGGTCAGGGAGTTCTTGAACACCTGCTCAAAGCCCAGGAACTTGATGACGGACAGGTTGACGGTGGGGTGGAACCGCAGGCCGCCCTTGTAGGGGCCGATGGCGGAGTTGAACTGCACCCGGTAGCCCCGGTTGACCTGGACCTTGCCCTGGTCATCCACCCAGGGCACCCGGAACATGACCACCCGCTCGGGCTCCACCATGCGGCCGATGATGTTCCGCTGCTCGTAGCGGGGGTCGGACTCGATGACGGGCTCCAGGGACTCCAGCACCTCCTCCACGGCCTGGAGGAATTCGGGCTCGTGGGCGTTGCGGGTCTTCAGGCCGTCCAGCACGGACAGCAGGTATTGGTTTTTGATAGACATCGTTGTCTCTCCTTTTCTTCTTTGAATGGAGCTTGATACTTTAATGTGATGCAGTCATTCTACAACGGCAGAGGGAGATTTGCAAGAGGATATTTAAAAAATTGCAAAAAAATCTGTTTTGCATGAAAAAAGGCTTCTGATCTGCAAGAGATGTCTCAAAATGACGGAAGGGTCTTCCAAAATGAAAGACTTCCTGCAGAATGGGGATAGGGCGGGGGGAATGCGGACATAAAATTTTTCAAAAAAGGGTTGACAACACAGTTGAAGTATGCTAACTTATGGTTGTAGTTAGCCAACACTAACTACAACCATGATCTCCTTCCTCCCATGTTCCGAACCAGGGAAAATGACCGCCCGGGCCGCTTGGCCCGGGCGTTTCCCTTTATATGCATGCGGTGCAGGCCGGACCGGCTCCCCTCAGAACGGCAGGAGCCCCAGGTGCTCCAGCAGGATCTTGCTGCCGATGAGGATGAGCACCACGCCGCCGAAGATCTCCGCCTTGGACTTGTACCGGGCGCCGAACACGTTGCCCACCTTTACCCCCAGGGCGGAGATGACGAAGGTGATCACCCCGATGAAGGCCACGGCAGCCAGGATAGGCACGTTCAGAAAGGCAAAGGTGATGCCCACGGCCAGCGCGTCGATGGAGGTGGCCACCGCCAGCATGAGCATGACGCCGAAGGACAGAGAGGGGTCGCAGTCCTCCTCATCCCCCTTTACGCCCTCCCGGATCATATTGCCGCCGATGATGCACAGCAGGATGAAGGCCACCCAGTGGTCCACCGACTGGACCAGCCCGGAAAAGGCGGAGCCCAGCAGATAGCCCAGGGCGGGCATCAGCCCCTGGAACACCCCGAACCACAGCCCCACCAGCAGCGCCTGGCGCAGCTTCAGCTCCCGGATGGACAGGCCCTTGCACACGGCCACGGCGAAAGCGTCCATGGCCAGGCCCACAGCTAGGATGAACAGTTCTCCCAGTCCCATTTCTAGATCCCTTTCTTTCTATGAAGACTATGCGGGAGGACAAAAAAAGAGACCATACCCGCATGCGCGGATAAGTCTCATCACAAACGGACCGGCCAGGCGGACCCTCCGCCAGTATGTTGACCGGACCACGGCACAAGGCCGCCGACTACTCCCTTATCTTATCTCTATTTTATGGGAAAAAGCGATGGTTTGTCAATGACAACTTCCAGGAACAGGCGGGGAGGAGCGCGGCCTTTGACAGGAGATGGGATACGTAAAAGGATTTGTAAACGATCCTTGAATTTTCGATGGGAATGGTTGCACTGGTTTTCCTTTCAGTAGTATACTAATTTTATAATATATTCACGGATCGGAATGCAGGGTGGATGGTGAGATGGATGAGCTATATTTCCTTTGAAAACGTCAAGAAAGAATACCAGATGGGCGAGGTGACCATCAAGGCGGTGGATGGGGTGGACTTCGCCATCGAAAAAGGGGAGTTCGCCATCATCGTGGGCCCGTCAGGGGCGGGCAAGACCACGGTGCTCAACATGCTGGGCGGGATGGACGCCTGCACCAGCGGGGTCATCACGGTGGACGGCACCCGGGTCAGCGACTTCAACGCCAAGCAGCTCACCACCTACCGCCGTCATGATATCGGCTTCGTGTTCCAGTTCTACAACCTGGTACAGAACCTGACGGCTCTGGAGAACGTGGAGCTGGCCTCCCAGATCTGCGACGACCCCATGGACGCCCGGCAGGTGCTGGAGCATGTGGGGCTGGGCCACCGGCTGGACAACTTCCCCGCCCAGCTGTCCGGCGGTGAGCAGCAGCGGGTGGCCATTGCCCGGGCCCTTGCCAAGAACCCCAAGCTGCTGCTGTGCGACGAGCCCACCGGAGCCCTGGACTATATCACCGGCAAGGCGATCTTGAAGCTGCTCCAGGACACCTGCCGCCAGCAGGGCATGACGGTGGTGGTCATCACCCACAACACCGCCCTCACCCCCATGGCCGACCGGGTCATCCACATCAAGAACGGCAAGGTGGACAAGATGGAGCTCAATGACGCGCCCACCCCGGTGGAGGAGATCGAATGGTAAGGGAAGATAAGGCCGCACGGAAGGTCCCCGTCCGGCGCGGCCGGAGTGAGGGACCCGGCGAGAGCCGGGACGCCGCGGGTGCGGCGGACGAGCGTTTTGCCGAAGGCAGGACCTCGGCGGAGGGCGGATCCACTCCGCCCGAGCATAAATATGGGAAAGGGGCCCCCAGCCGGCGCGGCCGGATGGGGAAAAGACGCAACCGCCTGACTACTGACGCGGTGCGGGAGGTCAAGTCCACCTTCAGCCGCTTTCTCTCCATCCTGGTGCTCGCGGCGCTGGCGGTGGCCTTTCTGGCCGGGCTGCGCACCACGGCGCCGGATATGGAGTACACTGCGGACAACTATTATGACCGCACCCACCTCATGGACGGCTATGTCATCTCCACCCTGGGCCTGGTTGACGGCGACCTGGACGCCCTGTCCCAGGCGGAGGGAGTGTCCGCCGTGGAGGGGAGCTGGACCCTGGACGCCACGGCGGAGGACGCGGTGGTGGCGGTGCGCTCCCTGCCGGAGACGCTCAACCTGCTGGAGGTCACTGAGGGACGGCTGCCCCAGGCTGATGACGAGTGCGTCACCGAGTCCATGCTGCTGACCAAGCTGGGCCTGTCGGTGGGTGACACCCTGACCCTCACCCTGGACGGGGACAACGCCGACAGCCTGAAGCAGAAGGAGTACACCATCGTGGGCGTGGCGGACAGCCCCCTGTATGTGGGCACCGACCGGGGCAGCTCCACTCTGGGGGGCGGCTCGGTGGACGCCTATGTGTACATTCCAAAGGGGAATTTTGACCTGGATTATTACACCGAGGCCTATTTCACCTTTGACGGCCTGGCGGAGCTGAACAACTACGGCGATGAGTACGAGGACCGGCTGGACCAGTACTTGGACAGTCTGGACGCCCTGGCGGACGAGCGTGCCCAGCTGCGCTACGACACTCTGGTGGGGGATGCCCAGGCGGAGCTGGACGACGCCCGGCAGGAGCTGGACGACGCCAGGGCCGAGGCGGACCAGGAGCTGGCCGACGCCCAGGCGGAACTGGACGACGCCCGGCAGCAGCTGGACGACGGCTGGCAGGACTACAACGACGGCCTGGACACCCTGGACCGGGAGATCCAAAACGGCCGCCAGGAGCTGGAGGATGCCAGGCAGCAGCTGGAGCAGTCGGAGACGGACCTGGCCGACGGCCAGGCGCAGTATGAGGACGGCCTGGAGCAGTATAACGACGGCCTGGCCCAATACGAGCAGGGCTTGGCGGACTACGAGGACGGCCTGGCCCAGTACAACGAGAACAAGGACACCCTGGACCAGCAGCAGGCCCAGGTGGATGAGGGGTACGCCCAGTACGAGGCGGCGCTGGCGCCCTATGTGGGCACGCCCTATTATGACATGGCGGTGGCTCAGGCGGCCGAGCAGAAGGCCCAGCTGGACGCCGCCCAGGAGCAGCTGGACCAGGGCTATGCCCAGCTGGAAGCGGCCGGGGCCGAGCTGGAAGCGGCCAAGGCCACGCTGGACGAGACCAAGGCCACCCTGGACGAGAGCAAGGCCACGCTGGACGAGACGGCCCAGCAGCTGGACGACGCCCGGCAGGCCATCACAGACGGCTGGGCGGACTACAACAGCGGCCTGGCCACCCTGGAGCGGGAGGAGCGGGACGGCCGGCAGGAGCTGGCCGACGCCCTTCAGGAGCTGCAGGACGGCGAGACGGAGTACGCCGACGGCCTGCAGGAGTATGAGGACGGCAAGGCGGAGGCGGATGAGAAGATCGCCGACGCCGAGCAGACCCTGGCCGACGCCCAGGCCGAGGTGGACGACATCGACCAGTGCGAGTGGTACGTCCTGGGGCGGGACACCAACTCCGGCGTGGTGGGCTATGCCCAGGACGCCGAGCGGGTGAGCAACCTGGCCAACGTGTTCCCTGTAATCTTCTTCCTGGTGGCCGCCCTGGCCTGCCTGACCACCATGACCCGCATGGTGGAGGACCAGCGCACCGAGATCGGCGCGCTGAAGGCCCTGGGCTTCTCCCGGTCCGCCATCTCCAAAAAGTACATCGGCTACGCCTTCTGGGCCAGCTTTATCGGCGGGCTCGTAGGGCTGGCGGTGGGATGCACCCTCATCCCGGCGGTGATCGCCAACGCCTTCAACATCATGTACAACATCCCGTCCCTCCAGTTCAAGGTCCAGCCGGCGGTGTGCGTGCTGGCGGTGGCGGCGGCGGTGGTGTGCACCACCGGGGCGGCGCTGTGGGCCTGCCTGTCCACCCTGATGGACACCCCGGCCAACCTGATGCGGCCCAAGAGCCCCAAGGCGGGCAAGCGGGTGTTCCTGGAGTACATCAGGCCGGTGTGGCGGCGGCTGTCCTTCACCTGGAAGGTGACCATGCGCAACCTGTTCCGCTACCAGCGCCGGTTCTGGATGACGGTGATCGGCATCGGCGGATGCACCGCCCTGATCGTCACCGGCTTCGGCCTGCACGAGTCCATCTTTGACATCCTGGACAAGCAGTTCGACGAGATCTCCCTGTACGACGCCACCGTGGGATCGGAGGACGGCGCCGCGGCAGATCAGCTGGACCAGGTGACCGCCTATCTGGAGGAACACGAGGGGATCGAACGCTATCTGGAGTGCTATCAGAGCACGGCGGACGCCTCGGTGGACGGGGTGCCGGCCAAGAGCGCCTACCTGTTCGTGGTGGAAGACCTGGACACCTTTACCCAGTTCATCGACCTGCGCCACCGCACCGACGACCAGCCGGTGGAGCTGACCGATGACGGGGTGGTGATCACGGAAAAGCTGTCCGAGATGCTGGAGGTGGAGACAGGGGACACCATCACCCTGGAGCAGGATGACCAGCGGGTGCAGGCCACAGTGACCGACATCGTGGAGAACTACGTCTACCACTATGTGTACATGACGGAGAACTGCTACGAGGACCTGTTCGGGGAGCGGGCCGGGATGAACACCATCCTGGTGGCCTACGCTGACGGGACGGGACAGGGCGAGTCGGATACCGTGTCCTCCGACCTGATGGCCATGGACGCGGTGGCCTCCTACTCCTACATCGCCACCATCCGGGACTCCTTTACCGACAGCATGAACGCCATCAACTACGCAGTGGTCATCATCATCCTGGCCGCCGCCGCCCTGGCTTTCGTGGTGCTGTACAACCTGACCAACATCAACATCACCGAGCGCATCCGGGAGCTGGCCACCCTGAAGGTGCTGGGCTTTTACGACCGGGAGATCACCGCCTATGTGTACCGGGAGAATGTCTTTCTGACCCTGTTCGGCATCGCCCTCGGGCTGGTGCTGGGCCGGTTCCTCCACGCGTGGATGGTGCTCACCGTGGAGGTGGACCTGGTGATGTTCGGTCGGACCGCGCCGCCCTACGCCTATCTGCTGGCTGCGGCGCTGACGGTGGTCTTCTCCGTGGTGGTGAACATCGCGGCCCACTTCAAGCTGAAAAAGGTGGACATGGTGGAGAGCCTCAAGACCGTGGAGTAAGGCGCCTGTCCATATATATCGATGGGGCCCGGAAGCAGAAAACACAGGACGCCCCCGGAGCATCTGCTCCGGGGGCGTCCTGTGTTCGTGTCCGGCGGGGGGAGAGAGCAGGTCAGCCGTCCGGACCGATCCGCACGAAGCCCTCCGGGGTCACCAGATAATGGGCCTGAGCCAGGGCGGAGAGCCTCTGCTTGCTGATGACCAGGTTCACGGGATGCTCGGGGTAGACCTTGGGGTCGGAGACATAAAATCTGATCCCCTTATGCTCCGTATCCAGCGGACCGACCACCCCGCTGGCCCGCAGCTGTGCGGCCATCCGGGCCAGATAGTCCCTGTGGAGCCCCAGTCCATCCAGGGCCCGCTTCAATCTCCCCTTGGCGATCACCATCCCCTCCACCTGGGTGAAGTCGCCGCTGGTGAGCTGTGTCAGATCGGTGACGGCGGCGTTGGGCCAGAGCAGCAGGTAGTGGGTGGTCAAAAGGCTGTCGTTGAGGAACCAGCCTCCGATGGGCTGTCCCTCATTGAGAAACTCCAGCTCGAAGGCAAAGGTGGGGCGGTTGCAGTTGAGGTAATGGAGCTGGGCCTTCTCGTCGATATTGGCCGAGGCCCGCGGGGCCGTCCCGATGACATCGATGCCCTGCTTTTGGACCTCTGCGTCCGAGATCCGCTGGAAGGACGAAAAGCCCCCCTCCTTCAGCAGCTCCCCATAGAGATGGGCGTCCAGGAACTTGGCCAGCTCCTGTTCCGCCCGCATATCGATCTGTCGCTGTCCCATGGTCGGCACCTCCTGGATCTGCCTGCTGTGGAGCCTATGGGTCGATAGGGGGCTCATCCTGATCGAGCCGGTCGATGAGCAGGGCCAGTGCCGCATCCTCCACCTGGGCCACGCAGCCGTCCAGGTCGCGCAGCACATCCTTCTCCCAAAAATGGACCGGGATCCAGCCCTTCTGGAGCAGCAGGGCGTTGTTGCGCTGGTCCCGGGCGATGTTCTCCTCGATCTTTTCGATCCAGTATTCCCGGTTGTGCCGGAGCCGTTCCCGCCTGGTCTGCCAGTCCTTGCCGTGCCAGAATTCCCCGTCCACGAACACGGCGATGTGGTGCTTCAGGATGGCGATGTCCGGGGAGCCGGGCAGCGTCCGGTCATTTTTCCGGTAGCGATAGCCCCGGCGCCAAAGGGCCTTGGCCAGCAGGGTCTCCGCCTTGCCGCCCTTGAGCCGCACCCTGGACATGCGCCGGCGGATCGCGGGGGTGGAGTCGTAGGAGCTGGGATGCTTCATCCTTCCCGCCCCTCTCCGGACGGGCAGGAGGGACGCCTGTCCGCGGGCTGCTGGATCTGTGCGGTGATGTAAGTGTTGTTCAGCCAAAAGCACTGCTTGGTCATCCTGCGGCCGTCAGGCAGGGGCAGCGTGTCATGGGCGCTGCGCCCGTGGGGGCGCACATGGGCGACCGGGCTGTCCGCCTGCTTGGGCAGGTCATTGCGCACGCCGTAGGGGGTGGGGAACAGCTGGACGCCCCGGCGGATCGTCTGGACCGTCCGCTGCCATACCCGGCCCACCTCGTCCAGGTCTGCGCTGGGGATGTTCCAGAACTGGATGCGGTCAAAGACATACTGCCCCGGCTCCCGCTCCTGGAAGATGACGAACAGGAAGCGGGTGGGGGCCAGGTAGTGGTAGAGTGCGGACTCCTCCCAGACCTTCTCCCGGCTGAGCTCGATGAAGTCGAAGGTGGGGAAGGACATGCTCTCCCGGACCTTTCCATTGCGCTGGACCCGGATGGTCTTGGGGAGGATGCCGGCCTTCTGGAACTCCTCGGTGGCGGCGATGCGGCCCTGGACCCCCAGCATACGGGCCAGCAGGATCTCGTTGAGGCTCTTGGCCCGGCTGGACACACCGAAGCGGTCCATCAGCTGATGCTGGGTCATGCCGCGGAAGGGGCGGACCGTCTCGGCGATATAGTCCTCGAAGGTCTGGGCGTGCAGGACCTGCACCGAGCGGATGATCCTGGGGTCCTGCCGCTGGCCGAAGATGTAGGTGTTGAGCAGCTGGGTCATATAGGATGCCTTGAGGCAGTAGGCCCGCTGTTTGGCCGGGATCGGGGAGAAGGGCTGCGGCCGGACGCTGGCCGCGGTGGCGCCCTTGGTGCAGGCGGCCAGGTAGAGCGTATCGCCTTCAGACAGCTCGTGGGCCCGGCCGGCGCGGACCTTCGCCATGATCGTCTCCCAGTCCTGCCGGATGATGGCCAGGTCCTCCTCCGGAAAGCGGAAGAGGACCGCCTGATCGATCGTGAACTCGCCTTTCGGGGTATCCGGGCGGTGCTCGTAGGACATGAGGAGCATGGTATTGCACTTATGCCAGAAGGAGCTGGTGAAAAAGGTCTTATCAGGCTCCTCCATGTAGTTGATGATGTTGCACACCAGCCGCTCCTTGGCCCGTATCCCGTTCTTCCCCCGGATATAGGGGGTCACCTTCAGCTCCACCCCCGCCTCCGGCAGGTCCGGCTCCGCGTCGGGATTGGGGGGATAGCCGAACCAGCTCTCCTCGATCACCGTCCCGATCGCTCCCTTGCCGGTGGCAAGGCGGCCGGTGGTGTCGATCTGCCAAAGAGGGATGCCGATCGCCTGCCTGGCCCGGGCCAGGACAGCCTCCTGCGTGGTGTATTTGGTCCCTTCCAATGTCTCCAGCTCCTTTCCGTGTGCGCATGGGACATGGCGTGTGGATCATACAGTGGTCACGGCTCCTGGGCGAGGATGGGGTCCAGCACCCGCCCCATCCTGGAGATCATGGGCACCACCAGGGCGTTGCCCATGCAGAAGTACCGCATCCGGTCGGGCATGCCGGTGTTGGTCCACTCGTCGTCAAAGCCCTGGAGGCGCTCCGCCTCCACGGGGGTGAGCAGCCGGAGCCGCCCTGTGCCGGGGTCCGACACCACATGGGTGGAGCGGTTGAGGGTGGATTCGCTGGTGAGCATGGTGCGGCCTGGCCTGTCCCAGGGGTCCGGGAAGGCGATGGGCCCCTCGGAAAAGACATAGGCATGGCCCTGGGCGGAGGTCCTGGGGATCTTCTTGGCCCCCTTGAGATAGGTCCACTTGGCCAGCTTGTCCGCCGGGATGTAATACTTCTCCGCCACGTCGTGCTGGAGGATGTCCCCCAGAGGGGTGGGGGGCTCCTCCGCCTCGGTCACCCTGGCGGTACAGATCTTGCCCTGGTGCATATAGCCGGCATTTTCAAAGGCAAAGGCGAAGTGGTCGCTCACGTCCACGATGTCGCCGCCCACCTCGGTCTCCCGCAGCTTCCCCATCCCCTGGATGGGGAAGGCTCTGACCATGAAGCCCGCCTGCCCCAGGACGGCCCCGGCGTCGACCGGCGCCATCCGCTGTCCATATGCGGTGTCATCCCGATAGGCAAAGAGGAACGTGCGGCGGCGGCGCTGGGCGGCCCCGTACTGGGCGGCGTTGACCACCCGCCACTCCACGCTGTACCCCAGGGCGGCGAGACAGGCCAGCATGACGCCGAAGTCCCGGCCCCGCTGCTTGGCCGGGGACTTCAGCAGCCGGTCCACGTTCTCCAGCAGGCAGAAGGGAGGGGCTTTTGCCAGGATCGTGTCCCGGATCTGCCACCAGAGGACGCCCTTCTTCCCCTCGATGCCGTGGGAGGAGGAGAGGGTATGGGCCACGCTGTAGTCCTGACAGGGGAAGCCGCCCACCAGCAGGGTGTGGTCCGGGATGGCGGATTTGTCCACCGTGCTGATGTCCTCCCCGGTATGGGACTGGCCGTTGAGGTCCAGGCTGTCCCCGAAATGCTGCACATAGCAGTCGTGGGCCCACTGGGTCCGGGCGCCGGGCTCCCACTGGGAGAACCACACGGTCTGCCAGCCGGTGCCCAGCCGCTCCATCCCCAGGCGGAAGCCGCCCACACCGGCAAACAGTTCACAGATCTTCTTTTCCATAAGCCCTCCTTTGGCCCCGCAGGGCCAGCTCGCTTTTGCTCCATAGGCCGGGCCTGCGCCCATATTAGCACCGGCAGACGCCGGATCGTTGGCCTGTGTGAGAGCAGTATACCACAGTTCCCCTGAAAAATCAGCCCCGAACTTTGCCTCAGGGCGGGAGGGGCGGGGGGTCAGAACATCCGCAGGCTCCGGTACCGGTCCAGACAGGCGAAGATCTCCTGGGCCCTGGGGCGGGCCAGGAAGGGTACACCGGAGCGCTCACCGCACAGGGCGGCCAGACCGTGCGCGTCCATGTGCCGCATCAGTTCGGCCACGATCTGCCGCAGGGGGCGCGTTCCGTCCAGCAGGTGCTTTTGGGCGTAGACCATGCACCAGCCCAGGGCGGCGGACTGCTCAGGGTCGATCAGCTGCTCCACATATCGCAGGTCGATGGTCTCCCGGTCGATGGATACCCCGTCCCGGCCCAGGCTCTTGAGGCGGATCCGGTCGCTGCCGCGGAGCTGGGGAGAGGGCCGGGGACAGCGGCGAAAGTCAGGCGCAGGGGCGGGGGGCAGCGGGGCGCCGCCGGAGGGGAACGCCCGGGCCTCCCCCTTGGCGAAGACGGTGATGTCCCTGGGCACATACCGGTCCATCTGGAGGATATGGTCTGCCACATGGAAGTAGGACCCTGAGCTGCCCGCCACCAGGATCGTGGACACGCCGTGGTCCCGGTACAGCTGCCGGATGCGGTCGATAAAGGGGGTGATGGGCTCCATGTCCCGGCGGATGACCCGCTGCATCAGCTCGTCCCGGATCATGAAGTTGGTGGCGCTGGTGTCCTCGTCCCTGG
>JAHZFC010000055.1:590-12925 GCA_019421525.1 Clostridiales bacterium | reverse complement strand
CGCCGGGGATGGGGGACTGGGCGCTTACCTGCCCGCCCGGCCGCTGGCCGGGCTCCGCCTGTCCTCCCCCAAGGGGGGCGGACAATGTCTCCGCCATGTCTCCCGCCGTGCGGATGTCCCGGGCCGTGGTGGGCGCCTCCCGGCCAGAGGTCGGCTGGGCCGAGACCGGGATCTCCCGGGGCGCCGCCGGGGCGGTCCCTGGGGCGGAGGCCGCCTCCGCCGCCCGCTCCCGCTGGGCGGCCTGGGAGGGGCCGAGCCCTCCCTCCTGGGGCCTCCGTCCTGAATGGCCGGACCTGCTGTCCGCCGCCTCTGCCGGGGCGGACTGGGCTGTCTCCCTGTCCGCTGCCCCGTCCTGGTGGATGGTCTGGCCGTCCTCATGCCGCTGGGGCTGGGTCTCTCGCCCGGAGCGGGTGCTCCCCTCCGGACCGGACCGGCTGTCCGTGCCCTCCTCCCGGCGATAAGTAAGCTCCACGCCGGGGATGGGGGACTGGGCGCTTACCTGCCCGCCCGGCCGCTGGCCGGGCTCCGCCTGTCCTCCCCCAAGGGGGGCGGACAATGTCTCCGCCATGTCTCCCGCCGTGCGGATGTCCCGGGCCGTGGTGGGCGCCTCCCGGCCAGAGGTCGGCTGGGCCGAGACCGGGATCTCCCGGGGCGCCGCCGGGGCGGTCCCTGGGGCGGAGGCCGCCTCCGCCGCCCGCTCCCGCTGGGCGGCCTGGGAGGGGACAGCGTCTTTGCCATGCCGTGCCCTGTCGGGATGGATCGGAGCCCCGGCGGATGTCCGCTGGTCCGTCTCCGTCCCTTCTGCGCGGGACATGCGCCGCTCTGTCAGCTCCGCCGCTTCCTCCGTGGTCCCCGTGCGGGGCCTGTGGTCTGAGGCGGCCGCCCGTCGGCCGGTGGCCTCTGACAAGCGGGCCCTTTCCTCCGTCTCTGCCCGGTCTTGGCTCTTGGGTGCAGGAGACGAAGGCGTCTGTCTGCCAGGCCGCGGCTCCAGCGGCTTGGACAGTGCCCGGTCCACCGCCCGCTCCAGTTCCCGCTCCGCCATGCGGCGCAGCCGGGGGTCCGGTATCGGCGCGGTACGGTCAGCCTCCGTCCCCTCCGTTCGCAGGTGCTCCAACCCCTCTTGGGAGACCGGCCGCTCCGCCGCCAGGGGGCGGAGCTTGGCCGGGGCCTCTGCGCCGGTCCGTTCCGGACCGGCGTCGGACAGATCCCTGCCCTCCTCCCGCAGGCGCTGGAGCTGCCGGGCGAAGGCCTGTGACCGCTGGCCCAGCCCGCCTGGGACGGCGCGCCAGCCCTCCTGCTCCGCCCCAGGGCTGGGTCGGAGGGCGGTCCGCGCACCTGCCTCCCGGTAGACCATCTGGTAAAACTGCCCGATCAGCGTCCCGGGGAGCGGAGCTTGCTCCCTTCCCTGGGCCGCCTGCGGCCCCTCCCCCCGCTGGGGGGCGGAACGGGACTGCCGGATGTGGATGATCCGCTCCACGATCCGCTCCACCGTCCGGCGCTGCTCGCTGTCTCCCTGCTCCCGGCGCAGGGCCTCCAGCACCAGGTGGAGGTCCACCTGATACACCGGCGCGATCTGCGGGCCCGCAGAGCTCTCCTCTTCCTCCAGGAGATCCAAAGGCAGGTAAGGCCAGCGCCCCTCCACCCACTCCGTCCGGGCCAGCAGTTCCTCCGCAAAGGTCTGCGCCAGAGCGCCAAAGGGGGACAGCGCCAGCCGATCCTGGGGCAGCACGCCCATATGAGGTCTTGTCACCGCGATCGTTTCCATCAGAAGCACCCGTTATGGATCAGCTCGATCCGGCTGACCGCCACGCTGGCCTGGTTGCTGTTGAGCTCCGGGCCCACATATTTTTGCAGGTGGGCGCCCACCACGGTCCACTCCCGCTGGGGCGCGCCGAAGCTGTCCTTGAGGATGATGGCCCCGGCCAGGGGGATGGACATGCCCTGGTTCACCATGGCCATGAGCAGGGACACGCTGTCCACGCTGGTGACCACTCCCTGCTCCAGCACCAACAGGCCGGGCTTGGTATTTTTGAAGAAGAAGCGGGGATAGTTGCTCCCCCCCTCGGTGTAGGTCTCGTACTCCACCTCCATGCCCAGACCGGAGACCGACTGGAACCCGCCGGTGAGGGCGGCCCCAGTCCCGATGAGCGCAACGTCGAAATAAGCTCCCGAAATGGCCATGGGCCGTTCCTCCTTTCCTTCTGGGCGCCGGGGTCAGCCTGTCCCCGGCTGGGTGGTGCGCTTCATCCCGGTGATGGCAAAGGTCAGGCTCTCGGTGAGCACCTCGCTGCGGCTGCTGTCCAGCGGGGCCAGCTCATAGCCGATGGGCATGGCCCCCTGGAGGGTCCAGGTCACCCCGGGGTTGCCCTTCTCGTTGAGGGTGATCACATCGATGGTCCGCCGCAGATCCGTCCCCGTGGGGCCGGTGTGCACATCGGCGCTGGCCGATAGCATCCAGTCCAGGAACTCATTGTCCCCCACCACCCCCTTGCTCAATGTCACAGGGGCATAGGTGGTGAATACCGGGGTATACTCCCTCACCCCCCGGCTGTCGCTCCCATCGCGGCTCTGGATGGTCTCCACCTGCATCTGGATGCCGGAGAACCGGCTGAAGGCGGCGGAGATCTCCTCGCTGTCCCCCACCCGGATGAGGAACCGGAACGCCTGGATGGGCTCCGGATACAAGATGGCCATGGGTCTGTCTCACCTGCCGTTTCATCGGAATTCGATGCTCTTCTGGCTGTCGCCGCTGAGCTTCTTGTTGATGGCGGACACCTCGCGGCACCAGCGCCGCCGCTCCCAGTGGTCCAGGTCCATCAGCGCGTCGTTGGACCAGTGCAGATAATAGGCCAGAAACGCCATCTCTTGATAGAGACGCTCCTGGGGGTAGAGCGACACCCCCTGGGTGTGCTTCAGGGACAGCGGGCTGTCCTCCCTCCGGGGCAGATCCTGCCATGGGAAGGACCGTCCCTCCGCCCCCTCCGCCGCCGGCGGGGGGACACGCAGGATGGGCAGCCCGACATTCTCCTCAGAAGCCCACTCTAGCCCAGCAAAAAATCCAGCGGCACCTCGAACTGCTGGCCGCAGTGGGGGCAGGTGATCTGATAGTGGGGCATCTCCGACATGTTGATGCGCTGGTACATATCCTGGAGATAGGCCAGGTCCATGGTGAACAGATTCTCGATGACCCGGGTGTTCACCGCGCTCAGCGTGCCCAGCTTGGTGATCACCCTGGACAGCAGGATGATGGTCAGATAGCCTGAGTTCTGCTGGACCCGGGGGTCCCGCAGGGGCAGGATCTCGTCTGCCGCCGTGGCCAGGCGCATGGTGCCTCGCTTGTGCAGGTCCCCGTTCTGATCCACATAGCCCTTGGGCAGTTCAAATTCAAATTCGGTCTGCATGGCGTCCTCCTACTCGGTATGTGCCCGGACGATCCTCCACAGCCCACAGGCGAGAGCGCCTGTGGGCTGGTCAGGACCTATCCGCAAGATCAGATGTCAGACGGCGCGCCGGCCACAGAGCCAGGCGTATGCTCCAGGCCCTCGTGGCACAGCTCCAGGGACTGGATGGCCACCTCGCCGCCCATGCCGTTCAGGTCGGGCACGGTGTAGCCCACGGGCCAGGCGTTGATCAGCTGCCAGGAGGGGCCGGGGTTGCCGGCGTCGTCGATGAGGGTGATGGTCACATTGTGCCGCACCATGCCGGTGGGGGGCGCGGTGTTGGTGGGGGCCACGGAATAGACCCAATCCAGGAAGTCGGAGTCGTCGGACACGCCCCAGCGCAGGGTCACGTTGCCGAACTTGGTCAGCCCCGCCAGCTTCCGGGGGGTGTTGCGCAGGTCGTCGCCTTCCCGGTACTCCACGGCGTCGACAGAGGAGCTCATGCCGGACACTTCGGAGAAGCCCGCGCGACTGATCCCGTCGATCTCCACCTGGTACCGAAATACTCTATAGGGGTAGTTGATAGCCATGATTTATCTTCGTCCTTTCTGTCTCAGTCTGTGCGCGGGATCACTCGGAGGCGGTCTTCTGGGTGATGCGGAAGATCACGAACTCAGCAGGCTTCACAGGCGCGATGCCGATCTGGCAGATCAGGCGGCCGTTGTCGATGTCATCCTGCGTCATGGTGGTGGGACCGCACTCCACGAAGAAGGCCTCGGACGGGGTGGAACCGGCCAGGGCGCCATCTCTCCAGCAGGTGGCAAGGAAGGCCTCGATGGTGCGGGTCACGCGGCTCCACAGGGCGGTGGAGTTGGGCTCGAAGACCACCCAGTTGGTGTTGGCCTTGATGGACTCCTCCACATAGATGAACAGGCGGCGGACGTTGAGGTACTTCCACAGGCCGTTGGAGCTGATGGTGCGGGCGCCCCAGACCCGGATGCCCCGGCCGGTAAAGGCGCGGATGAGGTTGACGCCGATGGGGTTGAGGATATCCTGCTCGCCCTCGTTATAGGCGCAGGACAGCCCGGTGCAGCCCCGGACCACCTCGTTGGCGGGGGCCTTGTGGACGCCCCGCTCGATGTCGGTGCGGGCATAGATGCCGGCCATGGCGCCGGAGGGCGGGAAGTAGGCAGACCGCTTGGAACCGGCGTCGTACATCTCCAGCCAGGGGTGGTACATGGCGGCATAGGTGGAGTCGTACATATCCCGGAAGTTGGCCACGTCGTTGGTCTTTTTCAGCTCCATGGGGATATCCAGGATGGCAAAGCAGCTCTTCTTGCTCTCGCAGAAGCCGATCAGAGCGGCCTGCACCTCAGGGGCGGTGATGCCGGGGATGGCCATGATGGAGACGTTGCCGTTCTCCTGGAACGCCTGCAGGCCGGTGCGCTTGCCCGGGCCGTCATCCTTGCCCAGGAAGGCGTCGGGGGTGACGGTGAGCACGGAGCCGTTGCTGCCCCCCTGGAGGGTGAGCACCAGCTCGCTGCCGGTGCCGCCGCACAGCTCATAGGGCACGATGGAAGCGGCCTTGGCGGGCGCGGGGGCCGGGGCCTCCTTGCCCTCCTTGTCCTTCTCCTTGGCGGGCGCGGGAGCCGGGGCGGCCTTGGCCGGCAGCACCTCCACGCAGATCAGGTCGGACTTGAGGGTCTTGACGCAGATGTTGTTGAGGGCGTCGGGCTTGAGGGAGAGGTTCTCGAAGGTCTCCACGTTCTCCCCCAGCCGGGCGGTGACAGTGATCTCACAGGTCTTGATGTACTTGGCGGTGCCCACCTTGGTGTCGGCCACATCTAGGGCGCAGGGGGCGTCCAGGGTGACCACCTTGTCCAGCACGCTCTTGATGGTGGCGTGGGCCACGGTCTTGCCGTCGAACAGCTCCACCACGTCGCCGGCGTTGAAGCCGTCGGCGTTCTTCAGCGTCAGGTCCGCCCCGCTGACGGAGAGCACCTGGGTCTTGGCCTTGGAGCTGGGGACGACGGTCACCCGCATGTCCTCCGCCCAGGCGCCGGGGTTGGCCGCCGTGATCTTGAGCACGCCGGTGGTCAGGCTGGCCGCCTTGGCGTCGCCGGGCACCGCCCGCATGATGTAGGCCCGGGCGCCGCCATTGGCGAAGAACTGCTCCACCGCATAGGGCAGGAAGCGGTTGCTGCCGTAGGCCGCGTCGCTCAGGTAGCCGCCGTACATCCGCTTGTAGTCGGCGAAGCTGGTGACCAGTTGGGGCTGCCCGATGACCGGGCCCCGCTCCGCCAGGCCGATAAAGCCGGCGGTGCTGGTGCTCACGCCCTGCATCGGCGTCGCACCGGAATCATACTCCTCCACATAAACGCCCGGGGATAGATACTCTGCCATGTCTTTGCTTCACGCCGCGCGTATCGGCTGGGGACCGGACGTGAAGCGCCCCTCCTTTCTATTACTGTAAGATTTACTTGCTGGTGGGATCTTCTCCAAAACCGTGGCCAGGCCCCGGTCGGATCCAAACATTCGGTGGGAGCCCCTGGGCTCCGGCCGACAGCTGCTCCCAATAGCCTGAGAGCGCCGCAGCATTGTATTCCAAGGCGGCACACAGCTGTGCCTGGGCCTGGAAGCGTTCGCTGAGCCGGGCGCTGGTGCGGAACACCAGCCGCTCCTCCCAGAGGAAGAAAGCGCCCTGCACCACCCGGCTGTTGAGCTGGGCACACAGCGCCAGCGCCGTCTCCGGCCGGACCACCCGTGCCGGGTGGACGCCATAGACCAGCACCAGCTGCCCCTGACAGTCGCACACCGTCTGCCAGGTACAGCCGCGGCTGGCAAAGCGGAAACGGAACCGCCCCCCGTCCCGGAGGTACTCCACCCCGCTGCGCTCCAGCAGGGCCGTCAGCTCCTCCGCCCCGTCAGGCGGCAGGTCAAACTCCAAAGACATCGGGCCCACCTCCTTCTGCGGCCGGCCCTGCCGCGCCAAGGGCATAGGGGTCGGCCGGCGCTGTCGCCGGCTCCCGCGCCGTCAGGCCGACAGGCGGCTGCGCCTCGTCCAGCGGTCCGTCCGGCACAGGGAAGGCCGCGCTGTCCAGCTCCGCCGTCAGCGGCGGAGGCCGGACCTCCGTCAGCGGCGGGGCCTGCGCCTCGATCCAGGCGTTCATCCCCTGGTTGCCCATCCAGCCGGCCAGCTCCTCCAGCCGGATGGGGGGCAGGTCCCACAGGGGGACGCCCTCCAGCACCGCTCTGGCGGTCAGCCCGGCGCTGGCCAGGCGCTCCCGCTCAGGGCTGGAGCGGGTCTGTCGGGCCGGCTCCCGGTCCTCCGTCTCCTGGCGGGCCTTGCCCTGGCTCCACTGCTGCTCCATCGTCATCTCCCGTCCCGTCGTCCGGCGGCTCCTCCGCCCCCACGGCCTGGCGCAGGGCGCGGTCCAGTTCCCCGGCAAAGCCCGGCTCGCTGAACACCTCCAGGGCCTCTGTGGCCCGGTCCGCGATGAAGCTGAGCCGGTTGGTGAACTCCATGCGCATCTGCGCCTTTTTGTCCACCAGGGCCTCCATCCGGGCGATGGCGGTCTGGAGCGCGGCCTTTTCGCCGGCCTCCCCCGCCCCCCGGAGCTGCTCCCGGTACTGCTCCATCAGCTGCCGCTCCCGGCTGTCATCCAGGAAGGGGTACATGGTGCGCAGGGTGTCCGCCCCATGCTCCCCCATCTCGCTGCGGCCCATGGCCAGGTCCCGCATATCCTCCACCGTGCGCCGGGCGCCCCGGAGGGCGTCCACCACCAGGCCCACCGCGCTGTCGGTGAAGCCCCGGTTGAACACCACCTTGTCCGGGCTGTGGCCGGGCACATTGCGCATGGGGGATGCCTTCTCAAAGAGCTTTCGCTGCTGCCACTTGTCCGGCTGGGACTGGCCCACCGTCTTTTTCAGGCAGGAGAAGAGCATCATCTGCCCCGTCCCCTGGAGCACCGCCCCGGAGAGGGTGCCCCGCTGGAAGGCAGTCTCGGAGAAGCGCCGGATCATATCCTGGTCATCCGGGCTGCTGCGCTCGTAGAAGCCCCTGGCCGAGGTGGGGTCGGGCATCTGCCCGGCCTGCTGCTGCCCGCCCTGTCCCTCAGCGGCCTGCTCCTGCTGCTGGCCGGCCAGCTGGGCCGCATGGCGGCGGCCCATGGCGTCGAAGGTCTGCTGGAAGCTCTCGGTCACATGGTAGAGGGGGTCGCGGTGCTGGAACTGTTCTGTCCCCGCCGCCCACGCCATCTGGCGCCGGAGCGTCTGCTCCAGCCCCTTCGCCTGGGGCGCGGTCTCCTTCTCCCTGCGGCGGGCACGGATCTGGATCATGGGAAACCACCTCCCAAAGCCAGGCGCATGCTCCGGACGATCCGCTGGAAACACACCGGCCGCAGGATAAAGTCCGTGCAGTGCAGGCGCACACAGCGCACGGCGAACTCCTGGGTGTCGTCCACCAGGATGATGCGGCACCTCTGGTCCCGCTCCCGCAGCAGCCGGGCCTGATAAAAGCCAGTGCTCCCCCCAAAGCCCAGGAACACGATATCGAAGGGCTCTTTCCAGGCCGCGAACGCATCCGCGGACAGGAAGCACTGGAAGGACGCCTGGATCTGATACAGGGAGCAGTATTGCGCGATCCAGCCACGAAGCTGCATCACAGCCGCCTGGCTGTTTTCACAAACAGCGATCCTCATGCCTCCCTCCCCCGTATCACGTTCAGCCCGTGCCGCGCGCCATCCGCTGACCGGCTCTGGCAGTCCCGGGACTGCCCACCGGCCCGATCATGGCACCGCCGCAGCACCTGCGCCCGGCCTTCCGCCGCGGCATCCGCTCGGATGCCGCCCGTACCCAGCGCACGACCCGCTCCAGAGACCGAACGGCAGGATGGGGCGGACATCGGTCCTGATGGGCGGCCGGCTCCTCCTTTGGACATTCAAATGATACCAAAGACCTGACATTCCTCATCCGGGATAAACTGCCCAGATCCTGTAAGACTATGCCAGGCAGTCCCGGGCCGGCCGAGGCCTCTATGCGTCTCAGACGGCATGCCGCAGCCTGCAGGCAGAAAGCTGGCCCACCCCCTCTGTCCACAGGGCAGCGGCCATCATCAGGTCCCCGCTCCAAGGGGCTGCAGCACGGTCAGGGACACGGTGGACCGGCAAGTCCCCTCTGCCGCAAGATGTTCCCGACCTCAGTCCCTTGTCCGGCCAGGGCCCTTGAGCGATCTATGCGGAACGAAGCTATCTGGCGGCACCATGTTTTCACCAGCAGTCTCACAGCTCATCCAGACGCCCCTATCCGATCGTCCCGGAGGTGGAGAGACACCGGCTCATGTCTCTGCCTTCTTTCCAGATCCAGCACAGGTGGCGCAGCCATGGGAGCAGGCCCACAGCTCGTCGGCCACGGGAGCCCAATTTTTCGCGGCGGTCTCACACTTGGCCGCCAGATCCCGCACGTCCTCCGGGGACTGGAGGTCGGTGGAGTGGGCGCCGGAGCGCTCCACCGCGTCCACCAGCGCCTGGGGATCGTCCAGTAGCGGGCAGGGCCGCAGGTGGTTGCCGTTCCAGGGCTGGCCCTCCTTGTAGGCGGTGAACAGGGGCGCCTGGAGGGCTTCCAGGAGCGTATGGGTGCGGATGTTGGTGTCCGCATAGTGGATGAAGGCGCAAGGCTCGTAGTCGCCGCCGGCGTTGATGTGCAGGTAGAGCCGGCCCCCGGCCAGGCAGCCCTGAGAGTATTCCCCGTCGTTCCAGAAGTCCATGGTGAACAGAGGCTTGTTCTCCCGGAACTTGCGGACCTGCTCATACATGAACTTGCGCTGTTGGGCGGACACCATCAGCTCTGGCACCGCCTCCTTGCCCACGGGCATGTAGGTGAAGAACCAGCAGAACCGGGCGCCCCAGTCGATCATCTGGTCGAAGTATGCCTCACTTCCGATCATCTCCACGTTCTTGCTGGTGTAACAGCAGGAGATGCCGAAGGGCAGTTTCTTCTCCCGGAGGAGCCTCATGGCCCGCTCCACCTGGGCAAAGGTGCCCTGGCCCCGGCGGAAGTCGGTGTCCGCCTCGAAGCCCTCCACGGAGATGGCAGGGATGAAGTTCTTCACCCGGAGCATATCGCCGGCAAATTCCTCGTCGATGAGGGTGCCGTTGGTGAAGGCGGTGAACTGGCAGTCCGGGTGGGCCTCGCACAGGCGGATGATGTCCTTTTTCCGCACCAGGGGCTCGCCGCCGGAGTAGAGAAAGAAGTAGGTGCCCAGCTCATTGGCCTGGTCGATGATGGAGTCCAGCTCCTCATAGCTCATGTTCAGCTTGTTGCCGTACTCGGCAGCCCAGCAGCCGGTGCAGTGGAGGTTGCAGGCGGAGGTGGGGTCCATCAAAATGGCCCAGGGGATGTTGCAGCCGTACTTCTCCCTGCTCTCCGCCTGCTTTCGCATGCCCAGCACGCTGGCATTGAAAAAGAAGTTTCGTACCATGGTCTTGAGGACCTCGTGGTCGATCTCCTCACACAGCTTGACCACGAACTTGTTCCAATTATTGCCCGGGTCTTCCGCCAGGGGCCGGACCACGGCCAGCTGACCGGCGTGCTCCTTGGCCACATCCAGGGTCTCCACCACATCCACCAGCCGGGACAGGTTCCGGGCCGGGTCCTTCAGCACATAGTTCATAGCCATCTCCAGGGCAGCCCCCTGGGCCTTTGAAAATAAGCTGTTCATCGTTATGTATCCCTTTCTGTATCTAAATTTTTTCTGCCGGACCGCATCGTCTCAGCAGTTCCACAGCTTCCGCAGGTGGAGGACCGTCGCCACCACCCCGATGATCGCCGCCGCTGCCGCAGCGATCATCGCCACAATAGCCATCGCTTTTTTCAACTAGTTTTCCCTCCATTCCAGCTCATCGTTCCCGATATTCGATAATGGCCATCCGGGCCAGGGCCGCGGCCACTTCACATAGCTCGCTGCTCAGCGGCGATGTTCCCGGCATGCTCTGGCCTCTCAGTCCGATCGGACCATGTCCCGGTAGGTGAGCTTCCCAGTGATGATGACAGCAGCTACAGCAAGCGCTCCAACTAAAATAGCCATCCCGTTTCCTCCTTTCCCGTCTGATGTCCAACCGATGCCACATTTTAGCGGCACCATGTTTTCACCAGGTATCAGTTTTATTGCAGTTTTATAAAATGCCGTCTTTAGCCCTCCGCCGGCCTCCCCCCGCTTCTTAGCGTGCCGGCCTCTGCGCACTTCCCCCGAAGTCTGCCCCCCTGATATCCGCGGGCTGTCGTGGGACTGTTTCCTCTCCTGGGTCAAAAAACAGCCAGGGGGCAGTGTGCCCCCTGGCTGTTCCATATCTGTTTGATCTTGTATCTCCGGTCCCGAAGATGGCTTTATCCCATTCCGCCCTGGTCCGGATGGGTGCTTTGTCTGTTGGGGCAGGCCGGTCCGGTCCGGTCATTTTTGAAGCACGCCGCCCGGTCAGGGACAGGTCACGCCTTATCCCCGGCGGGCCAGCTTTCGCCTCTGCCCATATTTGACCACTGGCACCTGTGTCAAAGACGCTTTGCTTTGGGCCTGGATGGCTCCGGGCCCATCCTCCTCGGAGGCGGACGGGGCGCCTGCACCGGGGACGGCGGGAGCAGTGGGCTCGCCGCCGGAGGGGCCGTTGTATTCAACGCCCTCAGTGCTGTTGGGATCGTCGGTGGCGGTCCCGGTGTTTTCGCCGCCTTCGACGGTCTCGCCGTCCCCGCTGGCGGGGCCGCCGATTCCCGGCCAGTTGGTGTTATTGGTGTTGTTGTCGCTATTGCTGCTGATCTCGCCGTACCCCACGAAGCCGCCCTTATAGACGGTGTCCCCGCCATCAGACAAATCTGTGATACCGCTCACGGTGCAGTCCGTCAGAGTCAGGGTCGCGTCCTCAGCCACCTGGCCCACCAGGCCGCCCACATAGTAGCTGGTTCCGTCCATGGTCCCTGTTATGCCGATGGAGCTGTTGGTCACGGTGACGTTGGTAATGGTGACATCGCCGCTCACCTGGCCCGCCAGGATGCCGATGGTTTTTGGTCCGCTGTCACTGCTTGTGACCGTTATGCCATCCAGCGTCAGGTCCGTGATCGTACTGCCGCCCTCCAATGCGTTGAACAGGCCAACCGTATCATAACCAGATGTATTGATCTTCAAATTAGAAATGATGTGACCAGCCCCATCCAAATGGTATGTTCCGGCGGTTTTGTTATCGTACGTATAGTGATTGCTCATTGTATAGCGGGAATAGTCCAAGTCAGCGCCCAGTCGGTAGACGTGGTTGGTTTCCATCTTATCCATCTGAGAATCACTATAGATCACGGTCGCGTCGGTGTCGTCATCGACGACTGTATCCCATATTAAAGCAAATCCTCCGGTTCCATTAGAATACACAGCAGGTGTGCACAGGTCCTCTCCTGCTTCGCTGATCATATTGAAGTAAACAATGTCCCCGATCCCGCGCAGGCCGTCCACTCTCGGCAGAATAAATGGCTCTCCATAGGTCAAAGTGATATTAAGCTCATGAGTATGGCCGAGGTTTTCTCCCAACGAGACGCGGTCTGGATCGCTCGCATACAGCGCATCATACAGATCCATGCGGCCATCATAGTCAAAATAGATGGTGAATGTATCCCCCTCCCACTCCGCGGTGAGGGTGACAGTATCCTCTCCCTCCACCGGGGCGGGCATGGTTGTGTGAGTGACACTGATATTCTGGGTCTCATGGAAACCACTCAGATGATAGCCAAATCTCAGACTGTCGCCATCTATATTCATGCCATTGAACACATTAGCCAATGTCTGACCGTACTTTGCGGTGGTTGTGATTTTTTCCTCCTTCTCTTCTACTTTGTCCGTATCCTCGTCGTACTCGCCGGATGTATAGTTGATTTCCCGGGTGTACACTACAGGAGTATAGTAATAGTTTACTGTGTATT
>JAHZFC010000055.1:0-580 GCA_019421525.1 Clostridiales bacterium | reverse complement strand
GACGACCTCTGCATTCGGAGCGGTGAAATGTGCATAGTTCTCGCGATCCGGCGTATAGTTTTCTACCGTGTTCTTTTCCACTGTAATGAGATCCGTATCCACGAGTTCAGACTGTGTTTCGTCATCGGCATCGACCTGATAGTGGTTCACGGTGATGACATAGCCGTCCGTCCACTTCGCGTACAGGTCCACATCCTGGGCGGGCATGGTGAGCTGGCCGGTGTAGTTAGTTCCGGTGCCGTCCTCGGTGGTGCTCCAGTTTTCCAGCACGTATTCCTGGCAGCTCACAGCCGCGCTGCCCAGCAGGTCCACCGCGGCGCCGAAGAGCACGTCCTCCACGGTGTAGGTGCCGTCTGCATCCGGGGTGATGCCGATAAAACTGGCGTTTTCATTGTTCAGGTGGTAGGTGATGTCATAGGTCTGCCGGGGATACTCCACCCGCACCACGGTGGTGCCGTCCGGGGAAATGGTGGTGCTGTCGTAGGTCCCCTGGCCGTACTCGGCCGTGCTGAGCTCCTCCGGTCGGGTGACCTCCACAAGCCCTCCTGCAACGCCGGTCTTGTTGTCGGTGTAGGCCGGC
>JAHZFC010000054.1:12332-12951 GCA_019421525.1 Clostridiales bacterium | reverse complement strand
TAGTCCTGCTGCCACACGTTGGAGGACAGCACATAGTTCAGCGAGGCGATGGACTGCCTCCAGGGGAGCTGCCGGGCCACCTTCAGCCACTTGGCGTGCTGGGATACCATAGAGTCCACTGTGCGGATGAATGCCTCGTAGCTGCTGAGAAAGCCGTGCCGTCCGGTGAGCAGATAGCCCTCCAGCCAGCCCTGACACAGGTGCTCGGACAGGGCAGCGTCCATGACACGGCCGTCATGGGACAGGTTCTCGTCCGACCTGGAGTCGATGGAGTCGGTCCAGCGGCGGCCGCTGGCCTGAAAGACCTGAGAGAGCCGATTGGAAGCGGCCTCGTCTGGAGCAAAGACACGGAAGTTCCGGTTTTCCAGATTCCGCTTCATCACGTCCCGGACATATCCTCCCAGCACATCCATGTCGGCGGCCTCCACCATGCCGGGCTGGGGGACGTCCAGGGTGTATTCACGGAAGTCGGGCACCCGCAGATCCCGCAGCAGGAGTCCGCCGTTGGCGTGGGGATTGGCCCCCATGCGGCGCTCTCCCTGAGGGGCCAGTTCTCGAATAGCGGGGAGGAGAGAGCCGTTTTCATCAAAGAGCTCCTCCGGCTTATAGCTGCGCAGCC